>NZ_MELG01000077.1:0-5708 GCF_001767535.1 Acinetobacter sp. GWC1_38_13
ATTTCGGCACATGCTTAATAATTTGACGTTCATCTTTGAGTTGAATCAGTCGATCTCGTACGAGTCCCAAATCTTTTTGTACTTCTTGATGTGATTTTTCAGGAGCAAATGCTTTTAACCCAACCTCGGTTGGCATTTCTAAATTGATGCTCATACGGTCAGCATAAAGCCCTGCTTCATGAATTAGTTCAGGCGATGCACCTGGAATAGTTTTGAGATGAATATAGCCATTAAAATTTTCCTCTAGACGTAGCTTTTTCACCACTTGGAGCATCCGCTCCATCGTATAGTCTGCGGATTTAAAAATGCCTGAACTCAGGAATAATCCCTCTATATAATTACGACGATAAAAATTAATGGTCAGATCAACCACTTCTTGTACGGTAAATGCAGCACGTTTGACATCATTGGAACGGCGTGACACACAATAAGCGCAATCAAAAATACAGACATTACTGAACAAGATTTTCAGCAATGAAACACAGCGCCCATCTTCGGTATAGCTATGGCAAATCCCTGCCCGACTGGCATCACCTAAACCTTTGTCTTTATTTTTACGGTCACTACCACTAGAGGAACAGGACACATCATATTTAGCTGCGTCCGCAAGAATTTGTAATTTTTCACGAATGCGATCAGACATAGCAAACACCTCAGTGACAACATCATTTCAAAGCTAACATTTCATGATTTGAAAATTAAGATTGAGAAAGATGTTATGCGTCATGAGGTGACGTTTATGTGAATGGTTTCCTATTCAGGACTTTGCCAACTGGGAAAATATGTCTGCTATGGGGTACGTTTTGAATTAACTCGAAAATTAAACAAAAGCGTTTAAATAATTTATTATCAGAACTTGTCGCTGAAACGCTCGAATCCTTTGCACTGCACCCGAAAATCCTTATACTTAACCACAATTTTTGTTTGATTCCAGTGGATGCACCATGAGTCGTGCTATATCGCATATTGATACATTTCAGGGCTTAATTCTTGCCCTACAAAACTATTGGGCGGAGCAAGGCTGCGTCGTATTACAACCATATGATATGGAAATGGGTGCAGGGACATTCCACACTGCAACTTTCTTACGCGCATTAGGTCCAGAAACTTGGAACGCGGCTTATGTTCAACCTTCACGCCGCCCGAAAGATGGTCGTTATGGTGAGAACCCAAACCGCTTACAACACTATTATCAGTTCCAAGTGGTACTTAAGCCAAACCCAGACAATATCCAACAGCTTTATCTTGATTCGTTAAAAGCGATCGGCATCGATACACTGACTCACGATATTCGCTTCGTAGAAGACAACTGGGAATCTCCAACACTAGGCGCTTGGGGCTTAGGTTGGGAAGTTTGGTTAAATGGTATGGAAGTGACTCAGTTCACTTACTTCCAGCAAGTCGGTGGTGTTGAATGCTACCCTGTTACTGGTGAAATCACATACGGTTTAGAACGTCTTGCAATGTACCTTCAAGGTGTAGACTCAGTTTACGATCTTGTTTGGACCAAAGGTCAATTCGGTACTGTGACTTATGGTGATGTATTCCATCAAAATGAAGTAGAACAATCGACCTATAACTTCGAATATGCGCCAGTCGATAAATTATTTGAATTATTCGATTTCTATGAAGCTGAAGCAGCTCGTTTAATGGAAGCTGAACTTCCACTTCCTGCTTATGAGCAAGTGATTAAAGCATCGCATAGCTTTAACTTATTAGATGCGCGTGGTGCGATTTCTGTAACTGAGCGTCAACGTTATATTTTACGTGTTCGTACCTTAGCGCGTTCAATCGCTCAAAGTTATGTGGCTGCGCGTGCGAAACTCGGTTTCCCAATGGCAGAACCACATTTACGTGATGAAGTATTAGCGCAGTTAAAAGCACAAGTTGAAGCAGAAGCAGCACAAAACAAAGCCAATGCATAAATGGGAAAAAATCTGATTTAGGAAAATAAAATGCCAAGTGTTGTGATTGAAGTAAGACGTGAATATTCAACTGAACAAGAAATAGCAATCATTGATGCTGTTCAGTCTGCTTTAGTCCAACACTTTCAAATTCCTGAAAAAGACAAACATATCCGTTTTTTCGCTCATTTACCGCATCGTTTTGCCTGTCCACCACATCAAGATCAACCTGAGTTTTATACTCAAATTAGTATTGATGCATTTGCTGGACGTTCTGTGGATGCAAAGCGCAATCTTTATCAAGGGATTGTAAATAACCTTGAATTGCTCGGTATTCCACCAAAATATGTGACGATTATTATTCGAGATATTCCCTTAGAAAATTGGGGTATCCGTGGCGGTCAGGCAGCGTGTGATGTTGCATTAGGATTTAAGGTAGATGTTTAGATCATCTTGCTTATGACAGATAAATATTTTTAGAAGACATTTGAAATGACACATACCGTACTATTTGAATTGGGCTGTGAAGAACTTCCACCCAAAAGCTTAAAAACTTTACGTGATGCTTTAAAAGCTGAAACGGAAAAAGGCTTAAAAGATGCAGGCTTAAATTTTGCTGCGATCGAAGCTTATGCTGCACCACGTCGTTTAGCGCTCAAAATTGTTGATATCGATGCGGCTCAAGCAGACACACAAAAACGTTTTGACGGCCCTGCTGTTCAAGCCGCTTATGATGCTGAAGGCAAACCAACTAAAGCACTTGAAGGCTTTATGCGTGGTCAAGGTATTACCGTTGATCAACTTTCAACTTTCCAAGCTGGTAAAGTTGAAAAAGTTTGCTTCTTGAAAGATGTGAAAGGTCAAAGCCTTGATGCTTTACTGCCACAAATTTTACAAACTGCATTAGACAACTTACCAATCGCAAAACGTATGCGTTCTGCTGCAAGTCGTACTGAATTCGTGCGTCCAGTAAAATGGGTCGTATTGTTGAAAGATGATCAAGTGGTTGAAGCAATCATTCAAGATCATAAAGCAGGTAATGTGACTTATGGTCACCGTTTCCATGCACCTGAAGCCGTGACTTTGGCGCATGCAAATGACTACCTTGCTGCTTTAGAAAAAGCTTATGTCGTTGCGAATTTTGAAAAGCGTCAAGCAACCATTCAAGATCAAGTGAAAAAGTTAGCTGATGAAGTTAATGCAACTGCGATTGTCCCAGTAGACTTACTTGATGAAGTAACCAGCTTGGTTGAATGGCCAGTTGCATTACGTGCAACTTTTGAAGAGCGTTATTTAGCTGTTCCTCAAGAAGCCTTGATTACCACGATGCAGGACAATCAAAAGTATTTCTGTTTGATCAATGCTGAAGGTAAATTACAGCCTTACTTTATTACTATTTCAAATATTGAGTCGAAAGATCCGATTCAAATTATTGAAGGCAATGAAAAAGTTGTACGCCCTCGTTTGTCGGATGCAGAATTCTTCTTCCTACAAGACCAAAAGCAACCGCTTGCATCTCGTAAAGAAAAACTCGCAAATATGGTATTCCAAGCACAATTGGGTACGCTTTGGAATAAATCAGAACGTATTGCTAAATTAGCTGTAGCATTGTCACCAATTACAGGTGCAAATGCAGCCGATGCTGAAAAAGCAGCGTTACTCGCTAAATGTGATTTGACCTCTGAACTTGTGGGCGAATTCCCTGAACTTCAAGGGATTGCAGGAACTTATTATGCTCGCCTTGAGGGTGAGAATCATGAAGTTGCTGAAGCTTTAGGTGAGCAATACTTACCTAAGTTTGCGGGTGACGTATTACCACAAACCAAGACAGGCACAACGATTGCGCTTGCAGATCGTTTAGATACGCTGGTTGGTATTTTTGGTATTGGTCAAGCGCCAACAGGTTCTAAAGACCCATTTGCATTACGTCGTTCTGCAATCGGTATCTTACGTTTGATCATTGAAAATGAACTTGATGTGACGATTGAAGAACTGGTTAATTTTGCGCTTCAAGGTTATGGCGATATAGTTAAAGATCATGACAAGACACGTGCGGATGCCGTTGCATTCCTTGAAGGTCGTTACCGTGCCAAATATGAAGACCAAGGCGTTGCAGTTGATGTGATTCAAGCGGTTCAAGCACTTGCTCCAAAATCTCCTCTTGATTTTGACAAGCGTGTGACTGCGGTGAATCACTTCCGTACATTGCCAGAAGCGGCTGCATTGGCTGCGGCAAATAAACGTGTTGCCAATATTCTTGCAAAAGAAGCAACACCTGAAGGAAGCGTCGTTGAAGCGAACTTGGTTGAAGCTGCTGAGAAAGCACTTTTTGCAGAGTTATCAGCTTTAACACCAGTAGTTCAGCCTTTACTTGCTGCGCGTAATTATACCGAAGCATTGTCTAAGCTTGCTGCGCTTCGTGCGCCAATTGATGCCTTCTTTGAAGGCGTGATGGTCATGGCTGATGATGCTGAATTAAAAGCCAACCGTTTACGTTTATTGACTCAGTTGCGTGATTTGTTCACGGCAATTGCGGATGTAAGTGTGCTGCAGGGTTAAGTATTTATAGTTCTTGATCTTTCAAATAAACCCCGCTATACAATAGCGGGGTTTATTTAGTTAGGTGGTTATTAATGATGCAAACAAAAATTTGCGCTATGATGTTCTCACTCATAATCTATCCTACCACCTGTTTAGCTCTATCAAAGCAATCACATACTCTTGCTGCAGTAAATCACCCCAATGGTTACGATGCTCCCGAAGGAAGCATTGCTATACTCAAACGGAAAAAGAATATCTGTACAATATCGATCACACTTTATGGTGAGACTGGAAAAATTATTTACCTTTGGCATTTTAATGCATCAGGACTAAAACAAGCTCAGCGGACAGAATATAATTACACTGATGGTGGCTTAGCCATGCTCCCTGAGAATCAAGGCCAGTTTTTAGAATATGTCCATTCAAATCAAAAATTAAATCCTCATGCACAAGAAGTACAATCTGAATTTAAAAAAGTCCGTGGATTCTTTCCAAATCAATTAGTAAGCTGTATATAAATTAAAAATTAGATGAAAGAGGCCTTAGCTTTATTAAATATTGGACATCTAAATCAAAAAACTACTCCCGTATTGATACAGTTTTTATGATTAATTCCAAACTAGTAATTGTGCTCTTATCATATAGATAGTCTCTTTTTAATTAACGTTACGAACATTATCAATTTCACATCACCTACATTCTTTTCTTGAACTTGGCGATAAGCTATAAAACTTGAATTGCAACATTATTGCCAAAAGGATAAAAGATGATGAAAAAAATATCTGCTCTGTGTTTAGCGACTACACTGATCGCATCGTCTTCTCTCTGGGCAACCGAAAATACAACAGCCACAAATGCAAACACGACTACGGCTGAAAAAACACTTCCTTATGGTGACAACCCGAGCCTTGGTCGAGTATTGCTATATAAAACAGGTAAAGGGCTACAAAACTTAGGTGATTCAATTCAAGGTGCATCTGAAAACACCTCACAAAAAATGAGTGAGAGATGGAAAAACACCAAAGAATATACCGCTGAACAATCTGAAATCGTTCAGGAACAAACACAAAAAGCCAAACAATACACTGCTAAAAAATGGCAAGACACCAAAGATGCGGTTGTTGGTACAAATGATGGAAATGTTCCTATTGAGCGTGCTGAACTTAGTCAGCCATCATCAAATTAATACGATTGAACAAAATTTATAGGAATGAATGAAACAATGACAGTTATGCCTTTTAAAACCATTTTGCTTTGTTTAGT
>NZ_MELG01000077.1:5755-16202 GCF_001767535.1 Acinetobacter sp. GWC1_38_13
GGTTATTTTGATGGTGGGCAGAGTACGGAATCATGGGAATTTAAAGGCAATCAGTTAAGTCGGGCTTTTTCTGAGACCTATCAATATGTGCCGAATCGTTTATTCAATGCGACCACTGAAAAACCTGTATTAGATCAGAAAACCCGAAAAACCACGGTATTTGACATTCAGAAACCTGAGGTAAAACATAACTTTGACAAGTTAAAAAGCTACTTTAACCAAACCGTTTTGGACCAATGTGGCTAAGTTTGCCATCTCCACAATTTCTATCCAAAGTGTTTTTAAGCTGTAATCTAGTTGTAAAGTTTTGCTGAAATCCATAGCTTTCTCTCATTTGCTCGATATGATTCATTTGCGTTCATGAAGTGCCCCAACATGGCACATATTTAAAGGAAACCGCAATGAAGAAAATGATCAAAACAGCTATCGTGACAACAACTATTCTCGCTTCTGCTTCTGTTTTTGCACAAAATGTAGGGGTAAATGCGAATGGATCTGCTCAAGTGAATGTTCAATCTGGTGGATTGGTAAAAGGCATTACAGGTGCAGTTGCTAACACAGCACAAGGCGTTGGTCATGTAGCACAACATGTTGGTCATGCGGCCGTGAACACAGGTGTGAATGCATCTCAGAAAACTGTGGGTACTGCTGCAAATATAGGATCAAAAGTGATTCATACCACGGGTACTGCCGTGAAAAATACGAAAGATTATGCTGTAGAGAAAGCCGTAGATGGTCGAACATTTGCTGCTGACAAAACGGCGGATGTGAAAAAACGTATTGCGGACAAGCAAGCAGCTTCTAAGGCGCTAAGCTTAGAAGCTCAAACCAATGCAAAAGCGCAGCTGAATAATAAAACAGCAGCGGTAGATGCCAAAACAGGCTTAAATGCAGATAAGAAAAATCTGCAAGCAGGCACTAACGTGGGTGTAAAAGTTTTAGGTGTAAATGCCAATGTAAACACCAATGCTAAAGTCGGCATTAATTAATTACTTTATACCCATCTAATAAATAAAAAGCCCTTAGCAATGTAAGGGCTTTTTTTGTTTAACAGAGTTGTAATCGACTCTGCTCAGCAGAATGACTCTCAATAAAATGCGTCAGACCATCATCTTCACAACTTAAAGTCAGTTGCTTGTAACTAAGATTATAAAAATCTGGATATTGTTTAAATATCAGTGGTGATTGATCTAAAGGTAAAGCATCACCAAACTTGATCAGTTTATGAATTCCCCGATCATTCATGGTCAAGAAATAATATTCATCGTTTAAATTTAACTCAACTAGCGCATTCGGCTTTAAGTGCAAAGGCACAAGGTATTGTGAATTTTCCTGAATATGCTCTGCACTATAGCTTTCAAGTTTTAAACTAACCAAGTTAAAAACCAAGAATTGGTTTTGTGGGGTACAGACGTTGGCAGCTGCTGTTTGAATTTTTTGAACAAAATGTGCATGCGCACCTAATTTATGTAAATTTTGCTCAGTTCCCTGTTGCAATTTAAACAACTGCTGAACGAGTTTTTGTTTCATTACAGCATCAAAATATCGTTCATCAAGTGCAAAGTCATTATTTTCTAAAATCTTTAACAATGCTTGTTGATGCTTCGATAAGGCAGCATCCAAAACATGACGATAGTAGAACTTACTTTGTTTTTTCACTTCACGCACACGACGATAAAAATACGTCAGCTCAAACGGCTTTTCTACAAAATCATGTAACAGTTGCGAGCTTGCCAATACCGAAAGTGCTTCATGTGCTGTAAAAGGCAAATGAATAACATCCATCTGTGGCAACAAAGGTTTTATTTTTAAGAAATGCTCTTTATCTTCAGCAAAATAGGGATCATAGACAAGAATATACTCCCGAGATGCGTCGACCTCATCCGCCTGAATCTGCATATTTTGATGAATAGATGCATCAAAAAATTCTGCATAACGACGATCTTCGACAACTTCTGGGTCAATCGAAAATTGTGGAACAAATGCCACAATTTTTTGCATATTCAACAAGTTTGAGTATTTTATTGCGGCATAGCCACCCATTGAACCGCCATAGCCCACTCGCTTTTCAAACTGTTCAAGAATTGGCTGAATCTGTTGTTGCATCTGCAACATGCTGGCCTTAGGAAACCATGTTTTTAATTTCGGCATTATGCCGATGACATTGTATTCATATTTAATTAATGATTTTTCAGCATTGATGGACATTCCTTTGGCTCGACTAATCAAATCGCCAAAAGAAACCACTAATGTGTCGCTTGAACCTTTCAAAAAAATAACGCGAATATGTTCATCTTCAAATATTATTTGCTTATCCATGCTCACACTGAAAAGTTGATCCTAGGTTGGTATCAAAAAGTCACCAAATCATGACTTTGCCAAACCCAAATTGCCGAGTATCTTATTTTATAGAGATAGAACAGATTAAAAAGCGCAAAAAATGACACAATCCCTGCATCCTTCGGCGCAAAAAGGCTTCAGTTCAGGTGCTGAACTTTACCAACAGGTTCGTCCCAATTATCCACAAGAAATAGTGGTTTGGCTGCAAGATCGTCTCAAAATAGGTGAAAGTTCAACTGTTATAGACCTAGGTTCTGGGACTGGCAAATTCTTACCTTACCTGATTCAAACAGGTGCCAAAGTGCTGGCTGTTGAGCCTGTAAATGAAATGTTAAAGCAGCTCCAACAAAGCTACCCTGATATTGAGTGCTTTCAATCATCAGCAGATTCACTCCCCTTCAAAAATGCTTCTATTGATCGTGTTCTTTGTGCGCAATCATTTCATTGGTTTGCAAATCAACTCAGCCTTTCTGATATCCATCGAGTCCTCAAACCATCAGGTCATCTAGGATTAATTTGGAATCAAAGAGACATCAATGTTGATTGGGTTCAAGCTTTAGCAGATGAAATAGCACCTTTTGAAGGAGATACTCCACGTTATCATAGTGGGCGTTGGAAAGAAGTTTTCGATGATCAGGATTTATTCAAATTAAATAGTTTGCAGACCTTTCAACTGATACATTCTGGTACGGTAGAACAGGTAGTCAGCAAACGCTTATTGTCCACCAGTTTTATTGCAGCAATGCCCTATCCTGAACAACAACAGTTCAAAGCGAAATTTGAACAAATTGTATTTGATTTTACAGGACGATCTCCGCAAGATCAGATAGATTTCCCTTATATCACCTATGCCTATCACTTTCAGAAAATATCAAATTAATCAGGGATGAATATGTCCATGCCAACCGTTAAAACCACTTATGTCCTTGCAGCATTGTTTAGTTCAGTCCTTTTTCTCACAGGTTGCAACAAAGACAAAGAACCCACAGCAGCAACTGAAAATCAAACCAGCTCTAGTCAAGATGCGATTGGTCAATTGAATCAGACACCGATCAAGCAATTTCCTGCAACTGCAGATGATGCGCATGATATTGCTGTGTTAGATGACTATGATCGTCGCTTTACTGAGATGACTGATAGCATGGAAATCGAACTTGCCAAAATGAAGCAAGAAAATACATTGACACCAGAGTTTGAAGCACAACGCCAAAAAGACAATGTGAACTCTGCACTCACAATGCTTAAAGATTTAAATCTAAAAACTGAACAAGGACGCTATATTCAAGGTTTGTTATATGATTATTGGGAAAGCCAAGCAAAGGTGCTACAAAATGCGACAGACACCAATCAGCAAGTTAATCAGTTAAATGAATATTTACATGCACAAAGTCAACTCCATCATTGGCGAAGTGCTCAAGCTACAGAAAATAAAAGCAATTAAATAAAAAACGAGGGTTATCCCCCTCGTTTTTTTGGATTAATTTGAATTAGATTTTCTGCTTTTCAATCCATTGAATCGAATTCACTCGAAATAACTCACATGCCCCATCGCCAATATCTGTAGGTGATAGCGAAGACTTCCATACTAAGTCTTTATCACGAACTTCAACCAGTTCACCTTTTAACTGGACCAAATCACCACGTTTCACTTGTTTAATCTGTTTGGCAATTTCAGGATTGGCAGGAATGATGTGCATGTTCGATACCATTTGCATGGCTTGATCCGCAGGCACGGGAAGTTTATCCATTTTCCAATTCAAATAGCGGTCATATTGACTGACTGAAATATTACGTGCGATTTCAGGATGCGCGAACAATCCCCAACTGACAGCATAATCAATCGGTGAAAACTTGGCTTGCTCATCATCTTGATAAACTTTAGATCCTAAAATACGAAAATTACCGTAGAAAGGCTGCAATACCGAAATCGATTGGTCTTTCACTTGAGGGGATAAACCTTTCGCAATATTGTATTCCACTCCACTGGCAGAAGCATGTGCCTGACCCAGTGCAGCCACCATGCATAAACTCATCCATAGACGCTTTTTCATGGCTTTTACTTCCTCAAAAATATGACTGATAGCAAATAAACTCGTTTGAGCTTTCATAGTATGCTTAGACCATGAGAAAAGTTGCTTTTTTTGGTAACAATCAAATAATCTTTAGTCATATTTTTGTGCAGTGTTTAGGGTCTGTTGACATTTCACATCTAGCTGCGACAGCCCCCATTAAATCTACGAATGGATTCTCTATGATTTATCAATTTTATCAACGCCGAATCTTTCCGCATTTACTCAATCAAGTCATGCAAACGGGCAGTTTGATGGATAAACGACGCGAATTACTCATTCCGATCGAAGGTGAAATTCTTGAAATAGGTTTTGGCACAGGTCTCAACATCCCATTTTATGGCAATGTAGATACCCTGTATGCGCTTGAGCCGAATCCAGATATTTATCATTTGGCGATTGAGCGTGTTCAGAATGCACCTTTCCACGTGAAACACGTTCAATCCAGTGCTGAGAAACTACCATTTGCTGATGCATCGCTAGACCATATTATTTCGACATGGACGCTGTGTAGTATCCCAAAACTGGAACAGGCATTAGCTGAAATCTATCGTGTGCTTAAACCTACAGGAACATTTCATCTCGTTGAGCATGTCAAACATCCAGAATCGGTAAAAATGCAATCTTTACAAACCTTACTGACTCCGATTCAGAAGCGCATTGGAGATGGTTGTCATTTAAATCGGGATATCGAACGGAGCCTAGCGCAAGCAAAATTCAAATTTATTGAAAAGCAATATTTTGATGCTGAGGGGATTCCTGCGATCGCACAAAAGATGTTACTTGCCCGAGTGCAAAAGATTTTGTTGAATCCTTGAACTAATCATCAAAGTCGATCCGCAAAGTTTCAAAACGGACTCGACCTTCTCGAACAGCTTGAGCAATCGCCTGTTGTCCTTTGCTCAAGCGCGCACCACCACTTTTGATATCTAATAAAATCACTTCAATATCTTCTGCATCACCATCACCGTCACGAAAATCGGTATAGCCATCAAACACCACATAATCGACAGGATCACCGAGAAATTTGGCATCACTAGGTAAATATTGAAACTCAGGTAAGATCGGGGCAAATTGCTCAGCCATTTTTCCTTTTAAGACCGCACGACTGGTATTCACACTACGCTTTTGAGCATCTAACAATGCCTGTTTATGCTCTAGTTCCAATTCAGCAATATATTTCTCATATTCAGCTTGAATACGACCATTGCGGCTATTTGATAAAATGAGAGTGGTAATCACAACCCCTATACAGCCACCAATCAACATCGCAAGCCAAACCGACATAAGTCTTTCCTTTTTCAATAACGCTGCTATTTAACTGCAACATTAAACTTTTGTCATGTGTAGCACACTCTGTTCAAAAAGATGCTAAGGTATAGTGGAATACAAAACACACGTTAAAAAATCTAATTTCATGAAGACAATATTAATCGCAAATCAAAAAGGCGGCTGTGGTAAAACAATGACGGCGATTACGCTCGCCACTGCGCTCTCACAAAAAGGTTATAAAGTCGCTCTCGCAGATGCAGATAATCAAAAATCATCCTTACAATGGCTGAAACAACGCCCCGACTCTGTCACTAATATTCAAAGTCTCGATTGGCGACATGAGAAATCAATCGGCGAAGCTCCCAAAAATCTCGATTATTTAATTATTGATGCGCCTGGCGCTTTATCTGGTGAACATGCTGAACAATTGGTGAGCGAAGCACATGCGATTGTGACACCACTACAACCTTCATTTTTCGATATTGATAGTACACGCCGTTTTCTCAAGCATCTTCACGAGATTAAACGTATTCGCAAGGGAAAAGTACAAATCTTATTGGTCGCAAATCGAGTCAAACCGAATAGCGCAAGCTCTAAAGATATCCAAGATTTCTTTAACAAGATTGAACAAGAACCTGTGGCATGGATATCAGAAAGAAGTGCCTATGGGACATTGGCAATGCAAGGTTTAAGTGTTTTTGATAAGCCACAAAAAAACTTTGTCAGCATCCAACATCAATGGCAACCTGTTTTAAACCAATTGGTCGATGACCCGAGCGAATGGTTCTAAGCACTGTATCTAAAGCTAATCTTTTGATCTTTAATGCTGAAATCCTATAGTGAAAATTTCACTCAGGGTGTTTTTCAGTTAATATGGTTTCAATTATCTTTTGGCACTAGAGAAAACCATGGTGCAACAATACGCTCCAACACTACAACGCGTTTTGCTGTTTGGATTGTTTTTTGTTTTATTGTTTTTGGGCTTTAGTATTCTTAAATACTTTATTGTCCCTGTTCTTTGGGCGGCTATTATCGCCTATATGACATGGCCCGTTTATTTATGGGTACAACGTCGTTTTTTTGGTGAGAACCGCCCTACACTGAACGCTACTATTATGATTACACTTGTAATTTTAGTGATTGGTATCCCATTTATTTTTGCGATTTTCATGCTGCAACTCGAAGGTCGAAATTTATATTTTAATCTACAAAAACAATTATTTTCAGGACACATTCAAGTCCCAGATTTTATTCGTAACCTCCCTATCATTGGCAAAGACATCAGTCGTACAGTCAATGAATTAAGTGCTGATCCGAATAGTATTACCAAAAATGTCGCTGAATGGATTCAAGGTCATCTCAGCTACGGTCGTTTTGTCTTGAGCGAGATTAGTCGTAACCTCGTCAAACTTACGTTTGCCATTATGACCTTGTTCTTCTTTTATCGGGATGGTCAGCTGATTCTGTCACAAGTGAGTCGTGCACTTGAAATGGTGATTGGTCCTCGTGTGCATCATTATCTAGAAACGATTTCTGAAACAACACGTGCAGTCGTTTACGGTGTAGGTTTAACTGCTGTAGCTCAAGCAATTTTGGCAGGTCTAAGCTATTTTGTAGCTGATGTACCCAACCCAATGTTGTTGACTATGGTGACATTTATCTTGGCATTAATTCCTTTTGGAACTCCAATTTCGTATCTCAGCGTCGGTTTATGGTTATTTGCTCAAGGTCAAACAGTTGAAGCAATTGGGGTTGTGGTGTGGGGCTTATTAGTCGTCAGCAGCTCAGATAATGTGATTCGACCACTCGTGATTTCAGGGGCAACAAAAATCCCATTCATCTTAATCATGTTTGGCGTATTGGGTGGTATTGCTAGCTTTGGATTGGTCGGCTTATTTATTGGTCCTGTGATTTTGGCAATCTTATTAGCGATTTGGCGTGAATGGCTACATGAAAATGTTCAAGAACCTATTGCTGCGATCGAAGCACCACCAGAAACCAAATCCTAAATGCAATTTTGACCATTTATCTTGTCATACAGAATCTAGCTTGCGCGTTATCCCAGACTTTGTTTGAATCAATCAAATAAAGACAAAATAGATAAGGATAATTCGCAATGCTTTCAACCTTAAAACGGTATGCAGTTTTTAGTGCAATCATGATGAGTATCAGTGCATGCTCATCAATTCCCTTAGACAATAATGCCGCAAAAATTCAGAAACAGCCCACTAGCTCCGATCATAAATATTTAATCCCGATCCATCAGGTTAGCGCCGATGGTATAGGTGCTTCGATTGGTACAGTATCCTTCCAAGAAAGTCCAAATGGTCTGATCATCACCCCTGCATTGTGGAAACTTCCATCGGGTGAACATGGTTTTCATATTCACGAGAAGCCGTCATGTGAAGCTGCAATGAAAGATGGAAAAATGGGTGCAGCACTGGCAGCGGGCGGTCATTACAATCCTGACAATATCGCCCATCACGGCACGCCAGAAAATGGTCATTTAGGTGATCTACCTGCACTCACTGTCAATGAAAAAGGCTTTGCAACCCAAGCCGTTATCGCACCTCGATTAAAGCTCTCCGATATTCAGGGACGTGCGATTATGATTCATGCAGGTGGGGATAATTATTCTGACACACCTAAACCCCTTGGTGGAGGTGGTGAAAGAATTGCTTGTGGTGTGATCAAATAAAGATTGTGGGTATCTCAAAAGATATCCACAATTTAGGATTTTATTCACTTAATTTATCTATAAAGATGAATATAAATAAAAGATGAGCACGAATTTTGCTTAGTTTTATTAAATGAAAAATCAACAAAAATGGGTTGAAAAATTGACTCAATATCTTGATCAGCACATCATTTTAGCTATGCAATATGGCTATATGATGATGAATCAACACATAGCAGAATATAGTCGTGAATAGTCTTTATCATCTTTTTAATCGATTCCGATCAAACTCGATTCTACTGTATTGCCTACAAATTTTGATTGTGTTGACAGGCACTACATTGGTGTTGCACGGATTGGGACTAGGTCAATTCATTGTTCCTGTTACATTAGGCGCAATTGCGGCTGCCCTCACAGACTTCGATGATCGTCTGAGTATTCGGCTACGCAATTTGGTCTATGTCTGTGTACTGTTCTTTAGTGTTAGTACCATTTTAGAATTTTTAGCACCTTATAAATTTTGGTTTATCGTTTACCTTAGCTTGTCCAGTGCAGCACTGATTCTCATGGGTGCTTTAGGTCAACGTTATGCGACGATTTCATTTGGTACGATTCTCCTTTCGATTTACACCATGTTTGCTCTAGGAGAATATGCAAATTGGTATCAACAACCGAGTTATTTTGTCATCGGTGCTGTGTGGTACGGATTGACCTCGATCTTATTTTTTATGATTCGACCAACCCTACCCTTACAGGAGAAGATTTCAACGATTTTCAAAGAAATGGGTGAGCTGCTACAGAGCAAAGCCAAGTTGTTTGATCCAGATAATGTCGATAATGTTGAAACACTGTTATTTGAACTCTCACAAAAAAATGCCCAAGTGGTGAATAGTTTAAATCAAGCAAAACAATCCTTACTTTCTCGGCTTAAATCCTCACGCATCAATAACAGCAGTATCTATTGGCTAAACTTATATTATTTTGCGCAAGATATTCATGAACAAGTCACCTCCAATTATTTGCACTATGAAAAAATCCATCAGAACTTTAGCCGTAGCGATTTAATTTTTCGTATTCAAAAAAATATGTTTCTACAAGCAACTGCCTGCAAAAAACTGAGTCAGGCTTTGCTGCATAAAAGTACTTATCAAAATACCCCACTCGCTGATGCTGCGCTTGCTCAATTGGAAGAATCCATGCAAGACTGGATTGCTCAACATCCACATAATCTTGAAGTTAAAAACCTAGAACTGATTCTGAATAACTTAAAAAGTATTCATGAACAATTTGCTCAACTGCAATTTCCACAAAACATCGAAATAAGATCAACACAACATCAACAAGCTCATCTCAACTTACTGGATGAGGATATTCAAGGCTTTCAGGATTTATTGTTAAAACTAAAACAGCATCTAAGTCCTCAGTCTGCTTTATTTCGTCATGCAATTCGCTTAGCTATTGTGTTTGCCGTAGGTTATGCCGTGTCCTTGATGCCTTTTGCAAAAAATGGCTATTGGATTTTATTGACCAGTTTGTTCGTTTGTCAGATCACTTACTTTGCCACTAAAAGTCGCTTAAAACTTAGAACGATTGGTACGTTGTTGGGTGTGCTTTTAGGTGTGCCCGTTCTTTATTTTGTACCTAGCATCGAAGGTCAATTGGTTATTACTGTAATTTGCGGAGTATATTTTTTCTATTTGCGTCAAAAAAAATATGCACTCGCAACAGTGATGGCAACGCTTATGGTGTTGTTAATATTTAATTTAAAAAGCGCAGGTTTCAGTATTATTTTACCGCGTATCATTGACACGTTAATCGGTTGTGCAATCGCATGGCTAGCGGTTAACTTCATATGGCCAGATTGGAATTTCCGAAATATTCCTGAAAATATCCGCAAAAGCAGTCAAGCAACGCTCAATTATTTGCATGCAGTTGTCCAGCAATATCATCAAGGTCGCTCCAACGATCTTGAGTATCGAAAAGCTCGTCGTGCCGCCCATAATGCTCAGATTGAATTATCTAATATGATTTCTAGTCTGAGTACAGAACCTGAACCAAACCAAGAACTCATTCACTATGCATTTCGCTA
>NZ_MELG01000078.1:0-13876 GCF_001767535.1 Acinetobacter sp. GWC1_38_13
ATTAGCTTAGATGCTTCGAGTGCACGTGCTAAACGCTTTGCCAAAGTTTGGCTTGAGTATTTGCTGTGGCTTGTCATTTTGGATCAAGAGACGGCTTCTGAAAAACGTCGTGTGGTGGTATTTAGTGATCAAACCGTGATTTGTGAAGGGGTGAGTTCACATCAGGCGAAGCACTATCTACAGCATTGGTTAAAGCTTTGGCAACAGGCCCAACAGCAACCTGTAGTGCTGCCTGCGGCATTGTTATTAAAACCTTTGGAAAAAGGGAAAGCATATGACTGGGTTGAACAGGATGCACTACATACGCTGAGTGAAGAGAGCCAAAATGATTTGCTGAAAATCTGGAAAAATACCTACAACACAGGCTTTGTTGATTTTAGTCAAGATGAGGCGAATCAACAGCACCGAGATTGGCAGTTTATTTTGCAGGAACAGGATGCAACGGCATTGTTGCAATTCGCCTGTGATCATTATTCTTATGCTTTATATCAACCAATTTTTGAATTTTTACGAGTGGAGTAAGACATGCATACACAATTTCCAGTGTCTTACCAACCGATTCGTGATATTCAATTCGAAGGTTTACATTTAATTGAAGCTTCGGCAGGAACAGGTAAGACTTATACTCTGTCGAGTCTCATGGTGCGGATATTTTTAGAAAAATATTTGCCACATCAGGTGATAGCTACAACATTTACTCGCGCAGCAGCAGCAGAGTTAAAAACGCGGATACGCGCGCGTTTAGTTGAGGTTCAACAGTTTTTAGAACCATTTCGAAATGTATTGGAAGCGGATATTTATCAGTTTGCCTTGCAAGAAAATGATCCATTAAAACAACATGTTCTACAAACTTTCGCACCGCGTATTGCTTATGCTTGTGAACGGTTAAAGCTAGTAATAGATCAGTTAGATGAGTTGTTTGTTGGCACATTAGATAGTTTTAGCCAGAAATTATTACGAGAATTTGCTTTTGAAAGTGGCAAGATCGAACGCGCGCAAATTACGGAAGACGCAAAAGCCTATACCCGTCAATTGATCCACGATGTACTGCGTGAATGGATTCAAGCCCAGCCCCAACCGTTGATTGATACACTTTACATGGTAGGTGGATTAAAGAATGTCGATTACTTTATTGGTATGGTCGAAAGTTCACTAAATTTTAGATCAGCACAATTTAAGTTGCCGAATTTTCCTGAGATAGAATGGGCCCAACTGCAACAATGGCAGCAACAAGCGCAGCAAATTGAACTTAATTGCTTGGCTGAATATTTTAATTTGGATGGTGCACATTATTCACATATCAATGGAACTTCTTTTCGTAATCATGCATTTAATAAACTGTTCAGTGAGTCTCTGCCTCAACTATTAAAAACACTTATTGAGACGGAGAATTTACAAGTTTTTGATACTTATTTTTCCAGTCAACGTGATGCCGCATTTAAATTTTTAGATAAGCTCAATGAGCAGAAAATATTTAAGAAATGTCCAGTTGATATTTCAGAAGGTTTTTATCAACATCCAACCCTTTTACAACTACAACGATTACTTCAATCTCTGCAGCAGACTCAACAACAATTTGAACAATTACAAGTTTATTTAAAAGCTTATTTGTGTGTAGAAGTCAAAAAACGTTTGCCACAAATATTACAACAAAAGGGGGAAACCACTTTTGCTCAGCAAATTAAAACCTTGTCAGATGCTTTAAAGGGTGAGCAGGGGCAACGTTTTTCAGTCTTTGTACAAGCCCGATATCCACTTATTTTGGTAGATGAATTTCAGGATACAAACCAAGATCAGGATGATATGTTGGCGAGTATTTGGCGGCATCCACAGCGTTATCAAAAGGGCTGCATGATTATGGTTGGGGACCGTAAACAGGCGATTTATGGGTTCCGTGGCGGGGACATGCTGACCTTTCTGAATGCCTATCAAGATATTATGGCAAAACAGGGACGTGAATATAAATTGATTCATAACCATCGATCAGTCAAAGAACTGGTCGAAGTAGTGGATGCTTTATTTCAACGACAAATAGATTTTGGCGAGCAAGTGATCTATGACCCGATTCAAGCAGGAGAGCGACCACATCCTGCCTTAATCGATGATCATCAAATTAATCCTGCCCCTTTACGCTGGTTACAGCTTGCGGACTCAAAAGAACAAGCGACTCAGGTCGCATGGAAAATTCAAAGTTTGCTCAATCAAGCACACTTAAATCAACTGTATCTTCAAGGTGAAACTCGGAAAGCAATTGACGAAGATGATATTGCTGTACTTTCACGTAGTCACAGACAGCTAGACGAAGTACAACAGGCATTGCAGCATTTGGGAATTCGTGTCAATCGTCCGTCAAAACGCAGCGTATTTGACTCGCCTATCGCACAGGATGTGGCAGCCTTACTGACGGCTCTACTTCATCCCTTTGATGAGGCTAAGTTGAAACGAGCCTTACTTAGCCGTTTATTTGGATTTGATCTTAACCGTTTGTTAGCACTCGAGCAGAGCCCAATTGGGTTAAGTGACTACATGCAATCCTTTGATGATCTTCGTGAAATGTGGATTAACCAAGGTTTCTTGGTGGCGTGGCAACAATGTCTAAATCAATTCGAGATTTGGCAGCAATTGGTGATCACTCAAAGTAAAGATAATGAACGTGCCGTGGTAAATTTACGTCATTTGACCGATATTTTGAGTCAGCATAGCGAACATGTACAAGGACCTCAGAATCTCTATCATTGGTATCTTAAACAGCTGAATTCGCCAAGTGATCGAGAGTGGGAACTGGAACATAAACTATCCAGTGAAGCTGGTGTTCAACTCATGACGATTCATCAATCTAAAGGATTGGAGTTCAAAATCGTATTTTTATTGGGTGCAAATAAATCACCCTCAAATCAATCAGAAGCTTTAAACTTTTCCACTACAGAGATTCAACTCCCTGAAACAGGACAAATCCGAACACAACGTGTCGTTGCGATCGCCGATAAGAATTTTCTTCAAGATACAGAAATCAATCAGCATCAACAACGCGCTCAAGCCGAACAAAACCGTTTATGGTATGTCGCACTAACGCGTGCTAGTCATCGTGTTTATGCTGTGTTTGAACCTGAAAAAGGGGATAAAGCCAAAGCATCTGCTTTAGCTTTTTGGAAAAACCAAGCTGAGGTTTTTCAGCATATCTATAGCGCGGATGAGGCTTGTCTTCAGGAACGTCCTGCAACTCTTCGTACCGCAAAGATCTCTCAAGATTTAACACTTGCCGCACAGCCTTTACCGACACAACGTTTTTATGCACGCGGCAAAACCAGCTTTAGTTATTTGGCACAACATTTAAAACATAAAGCCAATCGTATGGATCGCTTGGCAAATATGGATCAGAATCTACAACAGGCTGAAGATGAATTAGAGCTCACACAAATCATCATTGATGAGAGACCGGTTTCGCAGCCAATCGCATGGATTAAACAAAATTTTCCAAAGGGTGCTTTGGCAGGTAATTTCTTACATGAGATTTTTGAGCTGATTGATTTTCAACAACCTGATACTTGGGTCGAAGAAATTCGTCGCCGTTTTAAGAATACTTATCAAAGTTTATGGTCTGATCTTTTTAGCTTGTATCAACAGCAGTTTCCAGAACAGCTACAAGCTGAGCAGCTGTTATATCAGTGGATTGCGGAATGGCTACAAGATGTTTTGGCTACACCTCTGAATGGTGAGTTTCAGTTAAAGCAGTTAATAGCAGGACAGTATCTATCGGAATGTCCATTTTATCTGTCTTTATCTGATCGTGTATTAGCAATGCAACGCATACAGCAGTTGTTTGAAGAATATGACATTTATATGCCTGAACTATTGGAAGCGAAATCAGCACGTTATCTAAATGGTTCTATTGACTTGGTCTATTTTGATGGTCAGCGCTACCATATTGCCGATTATAAAAGTAATTATTTAGGTGCAGATCAATCAGATTATGATGCTGAACAGATTGCTGACAGTATGTCATTGTCCAGTTATTGGCTTCAGGCAGGGTTATATTTAGTCGCTTTGCATCGCTATCTTCGCGTTAAACTGCAAAATTATAATATTGCAGAACATCTAGGTGGCGCATCATATCTGTATTTGCGTGGTATGAATGGACAGGCTCAGCAAGGCTATTTTTACTGGAAGCCAAATGATGAGTTTATTTTACGATTAGATGCAATACTGGGATATTTTTCTGAGGATAAAAATCAGAAAATAATGTAGATAAAGTGTGTAATTTTAAATTAAACAAAAGTTTATCTTGTGAATAAGTCTGTCTATAACCTTGTGGACAAGCGTGTGGGTAAGTTTGAGGATAACTCTGTGGACAAAAGAATTAGTCAGCAACCAGAACAAAACCAGTGGTTGAATGTGTGGAGTCACTATCTTTCTCAAGCACCGTTCTCTCAATCTGCTCAACCATCGAATGCTGCGATAATATTAGAGCAATTGATGGAAGCCAGTTTACAAGGCGACAGTTGTATTGATTTTGAAGCAATACAGCTTGAAGCATTAGGTGATCTAGCGGTTTTCAGTGAAATCGCAATGACTCAGGTTGCCCCATGCGTCTATGATCAGCAGGGCTTGGCATTATACCGATATTGGCAATTAGAACAACGCCTCGCTCATCAGATTTGTCGATTAAAGCGACAAATGGTACCAGAGGTTGATATTTCTGTTTATCAACATTTATTGAGTGATGAATTTCAGCAGAAAGCTTTAAGTATGGTGATGCAACAATGGCTCAGCATCATTACAGGAGGACCAGGTACAGGTAAAACCTATACTTTGGCACGCATTATTGCGGCATTAAATCAAACAATCCCTGATATTCGGATTGCCATGGCTGCACCTACTGGTAAGGCAGCGCAACGTATGCAAGAAGCATTGCAAAACTCATTTAAGGATCCCAAGCTGCTTGAGTCTGGGCTAGTAACGGATAACCTACGACACCAAAGTACCCAAACACTGCATCGATTGTTAGGAATGGGGAATCGACAAGTTCCACGCTTCAATCTCAAACAACCATTACCTTATGATGTCATCGTAGTGGACGAGGCGTCGATGTTAGATTTGAGTCTTGCGACCGCGTTATTTGAAGCGGTTCCTGAGTCATGTCGAATTATTTTATTGGGAGATGCCAATCAATTAGCATCCGTCGATGTGGGTGCTGTTTTAGCAGATTTACAGCAGGTGAAAGGCTTGGCAGATAATCGAGTAGAGCTAAAAAAAAGTCGCCGTTTTTCTGATGAAGCCAAAATTGGTCAGTTAGCTCGTTTTATTCAAGCACAATCGGCTTCTGCTGACTCTCATTTAGTCTTATCTAAACTTGAAAGTGAAATTGTAAAGCCTGCTTCACTTCAGCAGATTAAACTCAGTAAAGAAATGCCTGATTTTATTCAGTTGGAATATTTACCTGAGCAACAGGATATAGATGCTGAGCAGTATCAACAAAAACTAATGTATGGCTTTCAAGATTATGTCGACGTATTAAAAAACTATATAGAAGCCGACCAACCAGAATCATATATTCAACAGGTTATTCAGGTCTTTGATGATTATCGAATTTTAGCGGCAGTGAAACATGGTGCTTTGGGGATTGAACAACTCAATCGCTATGCTGAACGTTGGGTGAATCAGCAGCTTAAACAAATTGCAGTTGCAGAATGGTATGTTGGACGCCCTGTGATGATGACCTATAACGACTATCAGTTAGGAATTTCAAATGGTGATATTGGGATTTGTTTTAAACATCGAAGCCAAGCACAACAATTTGAAGTGTACTTTCCGAGTTTAAATAAGTGGATTGCAGCACATCGACTACCGCGTAATATGCAAACAGCATTTGCATTGACCATTCACAAATCTCAAGGTTCTGAATTCTCTCATACTGCAATTGTCTTAGATGCACATGCAGAAAAATTGTTGAGTCAGGAATTGATCTATACAGCAATTACAAGAGCGAAAAAAGTCGTGAGTATTTTAGCGACACAGAAATCATTACGAGCAGCCCTTACGATTCGAACAGTTCGTCGCAGTGGTTTAGTTCAAAAGATTAATTTAGACTGATTGTGAAATTATTCTTTAAAATGAGGGTTTTTGTAAGCAAAAGCTTACACAGATTCGAGATATTGTCGCTAGAGCTAAATACGTGTTTTTGAGATTATATAACCACAAACAGCCTAGCAAGGAATGCTAGGTAAATCGCACAAAGATAATAATAAAGTCGGTATGACAGCGAACTTACAGTGAAGTAAGTGATAAAAGAGGAAACTTACAGCCGCTAAGCCTTGTAGTTTTGGGAGAGACTACAGGGCTTTTTTATTTTCTTGATCTGATTTCATCAAATTGCAATTTAGTTTGTTTAACTTGTGACACGTTAATATTCACTCTGAGTCATTTTAAAATTTAGATTATTATTTAATCTAAAAAATGATTGTAGGACAACAAATTTGTATTATTAAGTTAAATGTTATACAGACCTGTACGTTTTTGCTTACACAGAGATAAGAGAAATTCTATTTTTCTCCACAATTGATTCTGAGAGAATAGTAAGCATAAAGAGGAACAAGCTCTAATAACTGCATAGTACACCAAGAAAATGATGTGCTCATACGTTCAGAGGGTTGAATGTAGCAAAACAAGAAAAGAAAATTACAAGAATAGTGATAACTATAATTACGCGCAGAAGCCCAAGTCTAACTTGGGCTTTTTTATGCGTGAACGCTTCAGATTAAACGTTATCATTTTCAGTACGATCAGTTGCAAACAATGAGCGTCGCTGATTCTTTGGAATTTTTGGACAGTTGGTTGAGATTTGATAGAGGGTCTTTGCTAATGCAGGTAAATGAGTTCCGACGACTGATTTGCCCGTTGTGAGTAGAGAAACACTGATGTCGCGCTCTGGGTCTGCCCAACATAAAATATTCGAGAACCCGATATGCCCAAATGCTTGTCCAGTCATTGGACCAAATAAGCCAATTGGATTGCTTCCAAGCATAGGTCCTAACGCATAGCGCATAGGGGCTAATAAGGTACGATCTAAGCTAACTCCAGAAGTTGGCAGGGTTGAACGGAATACCGTTTGTGGCGACATAATTTGTTTGCCTTGATATTCACCACCACTCAACAACATTTCAAAGAAACGTCCTGCTTGTTCAGCACTGGTGTAAATATTTCCTGCTGGACAGATGGTATCCATAAAACGGGTGTCATTGGTCACATCAACTGCGAGTTGTAGTCCACCACCTAATACGTGGTGTAGATAGTGATCCGTCCCTAAACTTGGATGGATTCCTGTGGCATAGTTTAATGCCGCATCGGCACGATATTCTGGTTTGAGACCGTAGTTAAAATAGTTAAGCCCCATTGGTTTTTCGATTTGTTCAGCCAAAAAGTCACGAACATTTTGTCCTGTTACACGTTTAACGATTTCACCCAAGATATAACCTGCGGTAACTGCATGATAGGCGAGGTGAGTACCTGATGGTGAAACAGGTTTAGCAGCACAAAGTAACTTTAAAACTTCATCTTGGTTGAACAGAAGTTCTGGAGTAACTTCTTGATCAATACGAGGGATTCCACCACGGTGAGAAAGTAAATGAAAAATGGTGGCACGACGCTTTCCGTTGACACCATATTCAGGGATATAGTAGCTGATTGGATCTAGTAAATTTAGATCACCACGCTCATCTAACATATGGATGAGCATCGCTGTAACCATTTTCGATGCTGAAAATAAACAAATTGGCGTATCTGGTGTTCCGATTTGCGCATCAGCAGCTAAACCTTCTGGAGCATTTCCCCGTGCATAGCCAATACTTCGGTTGAGTAGAATCTGTCCATTACGGCGTAAGCACAGGGTTACAAGCGGGTAATTACCTGTTTTATAAAGTTGTTCAACACTATTCCAAATTTTTTGGATTTGACGTTCCGTCATCCCACCCAATTCAGCTGCGACCTCATCTTTGGAGCGAATAACTTGATTCAGGTCTTTTGGAACATAACAGGTATTGGTAGATAAAATTTTCACGATTCCCTCGAATTTTTTCGTTTTCTTTCACTTCTGTTATAAATTGAAAACAGATTCATCCTAGTGTGCCGTTTTTGTTCAACGCTGTCAGCTGCCGAATTGCCAGTAAACATAAAACATTTTTGCAATATAACGATAGATCACTTAAAATAGCACCTTGCTGTAGTGATGCACGGCAGTCGGTTGCTCGCAACTGATCATTATCATTTAACTTTTAAGCATCTCGGAGAAATCGAATGGCTTTAACTAATACTGATCGCGCAGAGATCATCGCTAAATTTGCTCGTGCTGAAAATGACACTGGTTCACCAGAAGTACAAGTTGCTTTGTTGACTGCTCAAATCAATGATTTGCAAGGTCACTTTAAAGAGCACAAACATGACCACCACAGCCGTCGTGGTTTGATTCGTATGGTTAACCAACGTCGTAAATTACTTGATTACTTAAACGGTAAAGATCACGGTCGTTATGTTGCTT
Organism: Acinetobacter sp. GWC1_38_13; assembly: GCF_001767535.1. NCBI lineage: Bacteria > Pseudomonadati > Pseudomonadota > Gammaproteobacteria > Moraxellales > Moraxellaceae > Acinetobacter > Acinetobacter sp. GWC1_38_13. Next base: position 8,531 of record NZ_MELG01000078.1, read on the forward strand.
TGATCGGCGCATTAGGTTTACGTCGTTAATTCGATTTTACTTTGTTTTCGCTATTTCGCATGTTGTTATGCTTTATCGTTGAAAAGAGAGTTTCATCTAATTTATTTTAGGTGATTTTAAGAAGGGGCGCTTGTTCGCTCCTTCTTTGCGTTTAACTTTTTTAAATATTTGATCTAGTGCGATGGCTTCTAAGCTTTGTCATTTATCTACACAGCAGTTGTGGTCTGAATGCCAAACCTTAGGGGTCTCACTAGAATAAAATTAGGAAAATACAATACATGTCTATGTTTAATATAGTTCGTAAAGAATTCCAATTTGGTCAACACCAAGTTGTTTTAGAAACGGGTCGCGTTGCACGTCAAGCAAATACAGTTTTAGTCACTATGGGTGGTGTAACTGTTTTAGTTGCGGTTGTTGCGCAACCTAAAGCAAAAGCAGGTCAAGATTTTTTCCCGTTGACTGTTAACTATCAAGAAAAACAATATGCAGCGGGTCGTATTCCAGGTGGTTACGGTAAACGTGAAGGTCGTGCATCTGAAGCTGAAACTTTGATTTCACGTCTAATCGACCGTCCAATTCGTCCGTTATTCCCAGAAGGTTATTTCAACGAAATTCAAGTAACAGCGACTGTTGTTTCTTCTGATAAGACGATGGATGCTGATATTGCCGCTATGCTAGGTACATCAGCTGCATTATCAATCGCTGGTACACCTTTCCGTGGTCCAATCGGTGGTGCTCGTGTTGGTTTGATTAATGGCGAATACGTTTTAAACCCGAACTTTGAACAACTTGCACAATCTGATCTTGATTTAGTTGTTGCGGGTACAGAATCAGCAGTATTAATGGTTGAGTCTGAAGCGAAAGAACTTTCAGAAGACCAAATGTTGGGTGCTGTACTTTTTGGTCATGACGAAATGCAAATTGCAATTCAAGCCATTAAAGAATTTGCTGCTGCCGCTGGCGCAGTTGAATCAACTTGGGTTGCTCCAGTTAAAAATGAAGAGCTTCGTGCAAAATTGAAAGAAGCTTTCGAAGCAAAAATTTCTGAAGCTTATACGATTGCAGTTAAACAAGATCGTTATACAGCATTAGATGCATTGTATGCTGAAGCAGTTGCACAGTTCGTTCCTGAAAATGACGAAACTGGTATCGCTGATGAAGTAAATGAATTATTTGAAGACCTTAAATATCGTACAGTACGTGACAACATCTTGTCAGGTAAACCACGTATTGATGGTCGTGATACTAAAACTGTTCGTGCGATCGATGTTCAAGTCGGTGTATTAGATCGTGCTCACGGTTCTGCGTTATTTACACGTGGTGAAACTCAGGCCTTGGTAACAACAACTTTGGGTAATACTCGTGATGCGTTGATGGTTGATACCCTTGCTGGTACTAAAACTGACAACTTCATGTTGCACTACAACTTCCCTGCATACTCTGTAGGTGAGACTGGTCGTGAATCGGGACCTAAACGTCGCGAAATCGGTCATGGTCGTTTAGCACGTCGTGGTGTTCAAGCTGTTCTTCCTGCTGCTGATCGTTTCCCGTACGTGATTCGTATCGTATCTGATATTACTGAATCAAACGGTTCATCTTCTATGGCTTCTGTATGTGGTGCTTCATTATCACTTATGGATGCAGGTGTTCCACTTAAAGCGCCAGTTGCTGGTATTGCAATGGGCTTAGTGAAAGAAGGTGAGCGTTTCGCAGTTCTTTCTGACATTTTGGGTGATGAAGATCATCTTGGTGATATGGACTTTAAAGTAGCAGGTTCAGCAAACGGTATTACTGCGCTTCAAATGGACATTAAGATTGAAGGGATCACTGAAGAAATTATGGAAGTTGCGTTAAACCAAGCATTTGCTGGTCGTATGCACATCCTTAATGAAATGAACAAAGTGATTTCACGTGCTCGTCCTGAAATTTCAATGCATGCTCCTACTTTTGAAGTGATCAGCATTAACCCAGACAAGATTCGTGATGTCATTGGTAAAGGTGGCGCAACGATTCGTGCCATTACAGAAGAGACTAAAGCTGCGATTGACATCGAAGACAATGGTACAGTTCGTGTATTTGGTGAAACTAAAGCTGCTGCTCGTGCTGCGATTGCAAAAATCCAAGCACTTACTGCTGAAGTTGAACCAGGTAAGATCTATGACGGTAAAGTAATCCGTATCGTTGAGTTTGGTGCGTTTGTAAACATCATGCCAGGTACTGATGGTTTACTTCACATTTCGCAAATCTCAAATGAGCGTATTGCAAACGTGACTGACGTATTGAAAGAAGGTCAAGATGTGAAAGTACAGGTTGCGGATGTTGATAACCGTGGTCGTATCAAGTTAACAATGAAAGATATTGAACAAGCGTAAGCTTCTCAATATACAAAAAGTCCGCTAAATGCGGACTTTTTTATGGCATCATCTTTTTAAAATTTAATCTGAACATTAGAGTTATGCAGCTTTATTATTTTTATCGACATAACAGTGAAAATACGATTTTTATTAGTGCAGAAGAACAAGCAGAACATCATCTAGAGTTTTTATGGGTCGATAGTTTAAGACAAGATTTAGTGAATCATAACGAGATGTGGCAAAAGAACATTTATGAGCATACTGGTGTGGTGCTCAATGAATTTCATATGCGAGATTTATTAAATATCGAACATCCGTGTGCTTTTGATAGTGTTGAAGAATATGATCTTCTGGTTTTTCGTAAGTTAATCACGCCAGATGACCAAATTTATGAAAATGAAGCATCTGAATCTCATGAAAGCGTTTTTGGTTTGGCGACAACGCCTATCAGTTTTATTTTAACGCCTCATATTTTGATTAGTCTTAGAGAGCAGGGCAATAAAGCGGTAGAGAGTTATATCCAACGTATTCAGATGATTATGGAAAAACCCATAGCTGACAAAACAAACCGCGTAAATTACCAAGTACACCTGCTGATTTATCACTTCGTTTATTAAACAGTATGATTGATGGTTATCTAAACCTAAGAACTCCATTAACACGACGTGTTGAATATTGGCAGCAACAGTTATTGCAAGGAAATCGTCGATTTAAACAATGGCATCAGTTGTTTCATGAAGATATGGCATTTCAGCAGATTGAAAATCTATGTGAAGAGCAAATTGAAACTTTACAAGAGTTTCGGGATGAGCTTGTAGATAATTATCATCATGTGGTTGGAGAACATAAGCACAAAACTCAAGATATTCTGTTAGTTCGTTTAAATGATTTGATGAGTCATGTCGAACGCGTGCAAAAGCATACTTTGAGGCTTCGCAATGCCGTTCAATCTGCAATTGATCTACATTTTTCTGCGATTGCGAACCAAACTAACGAGAATATGCGAATACTGGCAATTATCACGGCAGTTTTTGCACCATTAACTTTACTTACGGGAATCTATGGAATGAACTTTGAGTTTATTCCTGGTCTCAAATCACCCGTAGGTTTTTGGATTATGTTAGGTGTGATGTTGCTGAGTACAGTCTTGCTACTTTATTACTTTTATCAGCAACATTTGGTTGGTCGTGGTGAGCGTAGTGTGATTGATTTGCTCGCACAACAAAACAAGCAGCGAAATATTAATCTGCTTTGGTTCTTAGATTATGAGCCAATCAAACAAACACTGAAGGAAGTTGAGAAAATGACCAAATTAAAATGATGAATTTGGTCTGTGTATTTTACTCAGTGGAAATGTTTGAGTTGTCTTCTTAATTGTTGAACTTCATCAATTAAATCCAACATTACCGCCACAGCTGAGAGACTAGCATCGAAATCTCGTTGCAGGCGATAGGCACGACGGGCGCGAGCAACATCTTCACCAATAAACTGGTGGCTTTGTGGATCAACCTGAATCTGCAAAATATCGTAGTCGATCAGCTTGAGTACCCAGTCGGTGCTTTGACCACAGGCTTCGGCAAAGTGCTCAAGATCAAGTGCCAATTGTTCATCAATGATTTCAACTTGGCAGTGACCGTCATATTGAATTTCTTTGTATTGAATAGTTGTCATGATCTTACTCCTTATGATGCACGAGGTCTGAATGAAGCAAAAGCATCTGCAAACTGTTGATAAGCTCGTTGCTCTTGTTCGCTGTGTGCTGGTGGTAAAACAATATTAATAATTAGATATAAATGCCCTGCAGTTTTATTTGGTATCCCTTTATCTTTGAGACGTAATTGTTGTCCATTTTTGGCATTTTTAGGTAAATTGACTTTGAGTTGCCCTGCGGGAGTATTGACTTCAATGCTTTGTCCTAGAGCTGCTTCCCACGGAGTTACATCAATAGTTTGATAGACATCAGCCCCTTGAATACGAATGCGGTCGGTATCTTTATATTGGATTTCAATATAAAGATCACCATTTTCACCACCATTGATACCACTTTGTCCTTGGCCATTTAAGCGAATTTGCTGACCTTCTTTCATTCCTTTTGGAATCTTAACCTGCAAGGTTTTTCGCTGTATTTCAGGCTCACCATAGACGTTATAAGTTGGAATTTGCAAGGTAATCTGCTGGGTTGAACCGTGATAGGCAATATCTAAATCAACTTGAATGCTGGCATGCTGGTCTTCGCCCTTGTAACTGCGTTGCTGGCGTTGCGAACGCTGCTGCCCGCCACCAAACCCTGCGCCAAAACGGCCAAACAAGTCTTCAAAACCACTAAAGTCTGCACCCCCATCGCCTGAACTTTGGCGATAGAACTGGGAACCGTCAAAACCACCCGTGCCTTGACCAAATCCGCCTGCACCCTGACCAAAGCCAGCAAAACCCTGTGGATGATCCAGCATCTGGTCATATTCAGCCTTTTTAGTGGCATCACCCAAGGTATCGTAGGCGACATTAATCGCCTGCATTTTGGCTTCAGCATCTGCCTCTTTACTAATATCTGGATGATATTTCTTTGCCAGTTTACGATATGCTTTTTTGATTTCGTCTGCTGAAGCATCTCTTGAAACACCGAGCTCTTCATAATAATTTTTTGCCATGATCTTAAATATAATAATGAGATGTTTCTTTTATTATGAAACGAATTGCCAAGATTTCAATAGGCTGGATTGTATAAGACTTGTTTTGTTGTTTTGGAAAAAATGCCAGCACTTTGGCTTGGCTGACACCGATCATGATATCCATTGGGCTATAACTTTAACTGAGATAGAGTTTTGGATAATGCCTTATCCAGTAGACCTTAACGTAAAATAAAAAAAGACGGCAGCCCACTACTGTCCCATAGTTTGCTCTAAATAAAAAAACCTGAGTCTGAATAGTTAAAATATGAGTGCAAACAAACACTTTAACTATAAAGGACTCAGGTTTTGTCACATCAGAATAC
>NZ_MELG01000079.1:0-38219 GCF_001767535.1 Acinetobacter sp. GWC1_38_13
AAAAAGTGAATTGAAAGTGCTGTAATAATTAAGACTGAAAATAAAACAGCGACAAATCGAACCGTAAACTTTAACAACATATTCTTTACCCTATTCAGTTCTTGTATTTCACTCTCAGTATATACCCCTCTGATGAATCAATTTTGGTTTTTATTGTTTAGTTTTAATAAAACAAAATGCGAAAAGTTAAACTATATGAAACAGTGATTTTAGAAGTACTTTGCAGTTATTTATCATTTGATACTTCAAGATCATGCTTATTCGTCCTCAAAGCACATGGTATGCAACTTGATGCAATGCTAAAAATAATTCATCAAAAAAATTCGTAATTCCTTTTGGGTGACATGTATGATCTTAGAAAACCACCAAATTAAAGCAAGAAAAGTACATTTCGATTTTTCAGAATCTTCTGTCTGCTGGATGGAAAATGATCCGCTTTGTTCTCATGTGGCAAATGGGATCAACATGCTTTTGCCAGCTGGTGAATTTTGGTTTTGTCGCGTATTTAATAAAGCCCTCCCTCTGATAAAAGATGAAAAATTAAAAGAAGATGTTATTGGATTTATTCGCCAAGAAGCGACTCATGCTCGCGCACATGAAAATGTACAAGATTTTTTAAGGGAAAATGGCTACGACGTTCAAGATCAACTAAATCGTGCCCACTTCTTATTTAATATACTTTTAGGTGACAAGCCTTTAGGACTTCCAATACTTAGAAATAAAGCGCTTGAAGAATATTGGTTATTATTCCGTGTTGGTATTATCGCAGCGATTGAACATTTCACTGGAACTATTGGTCAATGGACACTAGAAAGCAAATCTTGGGATTCAGCAGACCCAGCGATGGCTGATTTGTTTCGTTGGCACCTAGCTGAAGAAGTAGAACATCGTTGTGTAGCCTATGATTTATTTGAGCATCTTGTAAAAAATAAATTTGGCTTCTATCTATCTCGTCAAGCGATCATGATGGTAATCTTTCCTCTGTTCATTTATCTACTTGCTGATTTTGCCCGTGGTTTAGCAACTCAAGATTTAGAGAATGAGAAAATGCAAAAGCTCGTTCGCCAAAGTTTCTTTAATTTCATTCGCGAGTTTGAAAAAACTGCAACTCAAACAGACCATCTTCCTACGATTAAATATTTGTGGAAAGCAACGCTACGCTGGGTTTCGCCAAAGTTTAATCCTGTCGATGAAGGCAATACAGAACAAGCATTGGCATATATGGCTCAATCTCCTGCCGTCAAGTTCTTTGAGCAACAAGACCATCGCTCAAAAGCCAGTTAAGGTTTAAGTTTAAATCAAAACAAAAAAGATAATTTAAAGTAGACTTTAAATTATCTTTCCTCCCTCGAAATGGTAAATTTAGTTTCACTTAATTACGGGCTATAACTTTATCAATTTTTACCATTCGTTATCATTTTTGCCTTTTGTGATTTTCTATACATTTTTTCTGATATGCTACAGGTTGAAGTTGAGTTAGTACTTTGGGTCAAGGGGAAAGTTTAGATGTTGCAATGGTTTGAGAAATTAGTTGATCCTTATCCAACAAAAGACTTAAACAAACCATTACCAACTACATTTTTTGCTTTTGTTTGGCAAGCCACTGAGGGCGTTCGACCTTTTTTATTTTTACTGATTTTATGTGCTGCAGCTGCTGCTTGTTTTGAAGCTTTATTTTTTTCATATATCGGAAAACTGGTTGATTGGCTCAGTAAAAGCCAACCAGATACCTTTCTAGCAACAAATCAACAGAATCTGACTATCCTTATTAGCATTTTATTTGCGAATATATTTTTTGTAAGTATTCAATCAATTATTAAACATCAGGTTTTATTTAGTAATTTCCCAATGCGTATGCGTTGGCGCTTTCACAATTTACTCTTACAACAAAGTTTAGATTTCTTCCATACGGATTTTGCAGGTCGACTCTCTGCCAAAGTTATGCAAACAGCTTTAGCTGTGCGTGAATTTTGGATGATTTTAGGCGACATGTTGGTCTATGTACTTATCTATTTCATTACGATTAGTCTTGTACTTGGCTCAATTTCGCCTGTACTCATTGTTCCATTACTCTTATGGTTAGCATTATTTATCGGTATTGCGAGCTACTTTATTCCTCGACTAGGTCGCGTCTCTCAAGAGCAAGCCGATGCACGAGCTGTGATGACAGGACGCGTTACTGATGCATACACCAATATTCAAACAGTGAAATTGTTTGCACATGCTGGTCGTGAAAGCCAGTATGCAAAAGAATCCATGAAAGAGTTCATGGTGACTGTTTATAAGCAAATGCGATTGGCCGTCAAATATCAAATCTGTATTCGTCTTCTTAGCGCATTTCTTTTTATTAGTGTTATTGGTACATCTGTTTGGCTTTGGACCGAAGGTCAAGCTGCACTAGGCGTAATCGCGGCCACAACCGCAATGGTACTTAAACTTGATAGCTTAGCTGAGTTTATCATGTGGCATGTCACCATGCTTTTTGAGAATGTAGGTACCATTCAAGATGGTATGAAAACCTTAGGTAAGCCAATCGAGATTCAAGACAAACCTGATGCCACTGAACTCAAAGTCCCTCATGGTGAAATTAGTTTTGAAAATGTCAGTTTTGCATATAACGACAAAAACGTTATTGATCACTTTAATCTAACCATCAAACCTGGTGAGAAAATTGGCATTGTCGGTCGATCAGGAGCAGGAAAATCAACGTTAATCCAACTGCTTCTACATTTTTATTCGATTCATCAGGGTCGTATTCTTATCGATGGTCAAGATATCCATCAAGTGACTCAAGATAGTCTCCGTGCAAATATCGCACTGGTAACCCAAGACACTTCTCTACTACATCGAACTGTTGCGGAAAATATTAAATATGGTCGACCAAACGCTACCCTTGATGAAGTATATCAAGCAGTTAAAAAAGCTAAGGCTGATGAGTTTATTCCTCAACTAAGTGATCAAAAAGGTTTTGTAGGCTTAGATGCATATGTGGGTGAACGTGGTGTCAAACTATCAGGTGGACAACGCCAACGTATTGCAATATCGAGGGTTTTCCTCAAAGATGCCCCTATTTTGATACTTGATGAAGCAACCAGCGCGTTAGATTCTGAAGTTGAAGCCGCAATTCAAAGCAGTTTAAATGACTTGATGGTAGGCAAAACGGTTATTGCAATTGCGCACCGATTATCTACTATTGCACAAATGGATCGTCTCATTGTTCTTGATCAAGGCAAAATTGTCGAGCAAGGCACACATGAGCAACTCATTGCAAATGATGGCTTGTATGCCCAACTATGGAAACGTCAAACAGGCGGTTTTCTTGTTGAGCAACGAGTAACTCAGCAGGATAAAGAATAATGTTGTATTTAGAAGATTTGAAAATTGGAGATCGTTTCATCAGTCGTGAGTATGAAATGACACTTGAAGAAGTTAAACAGTTTGCAAGTCAATACGACCCTCAACCCTTTCATCTCGATGAACAAGCAGCAGCTCAACATCCAATTTTTCAAGGCTTAGCTGCAAGTGGTTGGCATACATCAGCCGTAACGATGCGTCTTTGGACTGAGTGTTTCCCTATTGCAGGCGGCTTACTGGGTTCAGAGTCAAGTTTACGTTGGCCAAGGCCAACACGGGTTGGCGATAAAATCCATGTGGAAGTTGAAATTACTGCAATTGTGCCATCAAAAACCAAAAATGATCGTGGTATCGTCAGCTACGTAACACAGGCTTTGAACCAACACGGTGATGTGTTATTAATATCTACTACCAAAATTATGGTTTTTAGAAAACCTTCTTGATTTTTGAACATTAGGTGACTCTCTTGTCCAACAATTTTTATGATTCAATCTTTTATTTCATGCAAATATGTTCGAGACCTAGATGTTTAAAAGATATGGGCAAAAATTGATGAGCGCCACGGAAAGCACATGAAAACAACCTCAACTCGTCAAGATCAAGGAATACCAGGCGTTTACGGCTTATTGCTACTAGATGTAGTTTCACGTTGGGGATACAACGATGAAACTTTATTTGCTCCATTTCATTTGACTAGCGAACTTCTAGCAGATCCAAACTATAGAATTCCAACACCTGTAGCAAACGAATTAGTAAAACATGCATTACGCCTGACAGGTGAAAGTACGCTTGGCTTTCACTTAGGCACACAGATGCGTATTTCAATTCACGGTTTTATTGGCTATGCCATTATGACCGCACATGACATTACTGATGCGATTGCTCTTGCGAGTCGTTTCATCCAATTACGATTACCTTTTTTACAACTTTATTTCTCGACTTTTGGTCCCAAAGCGACCCTTCAACTGCAATGTGATATTGATGTAGAGCCACTCAGAACGGAGATTATTCTAGGACTGACGATTGGCATCATGACCATGGCAAAGGCATTAACTGGTATTGAAGATCTTCAAGGTGAAGTGGATCTAGATTTTCCAGAACCAGAAGGTTTTGATAAATATAAAGACAAGTTGAATAGTACGATCCGTTTTAACCAGCCACATTTAATATCGAGTTTTGATAAAAAATATCTTGGTTTGAAAATGGTGAATGCTGATCCAATCGCAAGCCAAATCGCAATTAACCAATGTGAATCTGAATTATCAGCATTGGGTGAGCGTCGTCGTCTAGCGATGCGTGTTCGTGATATTTTAACCAATTCAGAGCAACACTATTTAAGTATTGAGAGTGTTGCAGAACGTCTTCATATGTCTGACCGTACACTCAAACGACAATTGGCTGCTGAAGGAACATCTTTTTCAACACTAGTCGATGAAGTTCGATATCGTCATGCGACTTCACTACTCTCCCGAACAGACTATAGTTTGGAACAAATTGCAGATGAATTAGGTTATTCTGACGTTGCCAACTTCAGTCGTGCATTCAAACGTTGGAGTGGTCGTAGTCCGAGTAATTGGCGTAAAGACCCATATTTGTAATATTTTCAGTGCATCATTTATTGATGCTTTTGTTTTTATTGAAAAACCTGTATAAAGCCAAACAAAAATGATGAGACAGATTTTTAAGGAGTTGTCATGAATCATCCAGAAGATTTGAAATATGCGCGCACGCATGAATGGGTAAGAATCGAGGGTGACCTTGTTGTTACAGGTATTACTGATCATGCTCAAGATGAGTTAGGTGATTTAGTATATGTAGAAACTCCAGAAGTTGGCAGCCAAGTTACGGCTACTGAACAAGCTGGTATTGTTGAATCTGTAAAAACAGCTTCTGACATCCATGCTCCTATTTCAGGAACTGTGGTTGAAGTAAATACTGCACTTGAAGATGATCCTGACTTTGTCAATGAAGAGCCATATGGAAAAGGTTGGATATACAAAATCAAACCAGACAATATGGCTGATGTTGAAAAATTACTTTCAAATACAGAGTATGAATCAGGTTTGTAATTTTCGATTCTATTTTAAAAAACCCAGTGTTTGATCACTGGGTTTTTTATTAGATAAATATAAAAAGTTTGATATGGCTAAGCCCTTTTACTAAAGCTAACAATTGATGAATAAATATCGTTCTAAAATAACTATAAATAGCTAAGCTATCACAAGCAAAACCATGATGTTTAGCATCTAAAACTTTATAAAAACTTATGCATAAGCATTTTGATTATCTTAAAAACTCAGAATATTAGTCATAAACCTTAATTTTCAGTTCAAAATATAAGCATTTTGAGATAATAAACTGCAAAACTTGGACTCAAATTAGCCACTAAAGCCGATGCTTCTCGTATATTTTTTTAATTTTAAAAGTAAATGTTTCAGATTTGTAACAGATATGAATATTTTGAATATTTTTCACCCAAATAAAATACATTTGTTATGATAAAAAAGTCTAATTTATTTAATAAAGAAATTAAGATTCATACACTTAATTTAAATTACACAAACAATACAATTTAGATACATAATTATAACAGTTTTTTAAAAATCATTCGTGATTGAATCTGTGACCTTATCAGTCTTATTAGAATAGTAAATCATTTTTGGCTATTCAGATGTGATTGCAAAATTATGGATATGTAAGGACAAGCATCCATTATGAATTTTTCAAATCCCACCGTTGTTGTGTTCGTGGTATATATTCTTGCCATGCTCGGTATAGGTTTATACGCCTATTTCTCCACCAAAAACCTAGATGATTATATTCTCGGAGGACGTAGTCTAGGTAGTTTTGTCACCGCTTTATCTGCTGGTGCATCGGATATGAGTGGTTGGTTACTCATGGGTTTACCTGGTGCCATTTACTTGACTGGATTATCAGAATCATGGATTGCGATCGGGCTAATCATCGGTGCATGGCTTAACTGGTATTTGGTTGCTGGACGTCTACGCGTTCATACCGAAGTACAGAATAATGCACTAACATTACCAGATTATTTCACTGGTCGTTTTGATGATCAGAAGAAAATTTTGCGTGTCACATCTGCGTTGATCATTCTGGTTTTCTTTGCAATTTACTGTGCTTCAGGCATGGTTGCTGGTGCTCGATTGTTTGAAACACTATTCCATATGCCTTATGAAACTGCCTTATGGTTAGGTGCTTTTGCAACAATTGGCTATGTGTGTGTTGGTGGCTTCTTAGCAATCAGCTGGACGGATACTTTCCAAGCAGGTTTAATGATCTTCGCTTTATTGCTTCTTCCAATTGTGACATACATGTCATTAGGAATTGGCGCAGAAGAATTTACTGCTTTGGTAGAAACTGCTCGCCCACATGCTTACGACTTTGTCTCGAATCTAAGTTTTGTTGCGATCCTCTCAGCAGCAGCATGGGGCTTAGGCTATTTTGGTCAACCTCACATTCTTGTACGCTTCATGGCAGCTGACTCAGTAAAATCTATTCCAGCAGCTCGTCGCATCGGTATGACTTGGATGATTCTATGTTTAGCTGGTGCTGTTGGTTCAGGTTTCGTTGGTATCGCTTACTTCCAGCAACACCCAGAACTTGCTGCCGCGGTAGCAGGTAACCATGAAACAGTATTCATGGAACTCACAAAAATCTTATTCAACCCTTGGGTTGTAGGTGTAATCTTAGCTGCAATTCTATCTGCAATTATGAGTACGCTAAGTTGTCAGTTACTAGTATGTTCAAGTGCTTTGACTGAAGATTTATACAAAGGCTTTATCCGTAAAAATGCGTCTCAAAAAGAACTCGTTTGGATTGGTCGTGCAATGGTACTTGCAGTTGCATTACTTGCGCTGGTGTTAGCTCAAAACCCTGACAGTAAAGTTTTAGGTTTGGTTGCTTATGCTTGGGCTGGTTTCGGTGCAGCATTCGGTCCTTTGATTATTCTTTCATTGTTCTGGAAGCGTATGACATTGAACGGTGCACTTGTGGGTATGGTTGTCGGTGCAGTTACCGTGATTGTTTGGAAAAACTTCTTCGGTGAAACAGGCATCTACGAGATTATTCCAGGTTTCGCATTCGCATTTGTCAGCATCGTGGTTGTAAGTTTGCTTGGTAAAGCACCAAATGCAAATGTTACTAGCCGCTTTGAACAAGCTGAAGAAATCTATGCTAGAGACATGAAATAATTCTTCAAAAATTTAAGGGGCTTTAAAGCCCCTTTTTTTGATTCAAAATTTTGTCCTCGATTTGATTTTTATCTTCGAGCTATCCTTCACAACCTGCATCACGGGATAACTCCGTGTTTCTTTGACACCAGGTAACTGCCACAAAATCTGCCCTGCAATGCGGCGAAACTCCTCCATCCCGGCACTGCGCAATTTGATTAGAAAATCAAAGCCTCCACTCACCATATGGCATTCCACGATTTCAGGGTATTGCGTTACTGCATCAATAAAATCATCAAGTACGTTTGGGGTCGTTTTATCTAACAGTACCTCAACAAATACTAAAAAATTCGCATTAAGCTTCGCTGGATTAAGCTTTGCTTCATAGCCTAGAATAAATTCATCCTTTGTAAGCTTCTGCACACGAGCCATGACGGCTGTGGGAGATAGGTTCACTAATTCAGCTAATTTGCTGTTAGAAATTCTTCCATCTGTTTGAAGAATATCCAGAATTTTTAGATCTGTTCGATCTAATGTAGAAATAGGGCCATTCAACTGAATTTTCCTCTAAAAAATGGACTAAATATAGTGAGTTACTCGGGTTTTATTCTGTAATCATAAATTATCTAAACCTCTCTACTCAATATGTTCTAGAGATTGTTATTGGAATTTAGTATGAATACTTTGGATACTCCCGCACAAATGGACACAGCTCACAACGACGGTGGTTATATCACCGAATTTAAAGAAAAAAGTGAGTTTGAGCAACGCATTAATACAGCTTGGCGACGTGCTGAACCTGAAGCTGTCGCTGAACTTGCTGAAGCCGCAAACATCTCACCAGATCTCGATCAAAAAATTTATGAACTTGCATTTGATCTAGCGAATAATCTACGTGAACGCAAAAGTTCTGCTGGTAAAGCAGGTATCGTGCAAGGTTTACTTCAGGAGTTCTCACTTTCTTCTCAAGAAGGTGTGGCACTCATGTGTTTAGCAGAAGCATTGCTTCGTATTCCAGATACTGCGACACGTGATCTTTTGATTCGTGACAAAATCAACCAAGGCAACTGGAAAGAGCACGTAGGTCAAAGTAGCCTCATGTTCGTAAACGCTGCTGCTTGGGGTTTGATGTTAACTGGAAAGTTAATGGAAACTCCAAAACAAACAAGTTTATCGAGTGTATTAACGGGCTTATTAGCACGTAGTGGTCGCGGTATTATTCGTAAAGCGGTTGACGTCGCTATGCGTATGATGGGTGAACAGTTTGTTACTGGTGAAACTATTGAAGAAGCACTTGAACATGCTAAGCCACTTGAACATAAAGGTTTCCGTTACTCTTATGACATGTTAGGTGAAGCTGCGCTCACAGATCACGATGCTGAACGCTATTACAACGACTATACCCAAGCGATTCATGCGATTGGTAAAGCATCTAATGGTCGTGGCGTATATGATGGTCCTGGTATTTCTATCAAGCTTTCAGCATTGCATCCTCGTTACCAACGCTCGCAAATCAGTCGTGTTCACCATGAACTTTATAACAAAGTTTTCGAACTCGCATGTTTAGCTAAGCATTATGATATTGGTTTAAACATCGATGCTGAAGAATCGGAACGTTTAGAAATTTCTTTGGAAATGTTAGAGCGTCTATGCTTCGAACCTAAACTTGCAAACTGGAAAGGCATTGGCTTTGTTATCCAAGCCTACCAAAAGCGTTGTTTCTTCGTTGTCGATTACATCATTGATCTTGCAAAACGCAGTAACAAACGTCTGATGATTCGCCTAGTGAAAGGTGCATATTGGGATAGCGAAATTAAAAAAGCTCAAATTGAAGGTATGACTGACTACCCTGTGTTCACACGTAAAGTGCATACAGATTTGTCATACATTGCTTGTGCGAAAAAACTTCTTGCTGCACCTGATCAAGTGTATCCGCAATTTGCAACACACAATGCACAGTCACTTGCAACGATCTACAATCTAGCTGATCCAAGCAAATACTATCCTGGTCAATATGAATTCCAATGCTTACATGGCATGGGTGAACCACTGTATGAACAAGTTGTGGGTTCAAAAGAAGACGGTAAACTTGGTATTCCATGTCGCGTGTATGCGCCAGTTGGTAATCATGAAACTCTATTGGCTTACTTAGTTCGTCGTTTACTTGAAAATGGTGCAAACACTTCATTTGTAAACCGCATTGCAGATAAAACATTGAAAGTAGATGATTTAATTCAATCACCTATCAAAGATATTCAAACTGCTGCAAAAGAAGAAGGTCAGCTTGGTTTAAAACATCCTGCTATTCCTCTTCCGCATGATTTATATCCGTTGCGTCCAAACTCAAATGGTTTCGATTTAAACAACGACACACCGCTTGCAGACTTAGATGCTACAGCCCAAAAGTTTCGTAATCACGTGTGGAAAAGCGTACCATTACTTGGATTTGAATCAACAGTCCATGATCAAAGTAATGCTCTTGCAATTACAAACCCTGCACAAAATAGTGAAATCGTAGGTTATGTAAACGAGGCAACCAGCGCTGATGTACAACTTGCACTAGAAGCAGCAGTACAAGCAGAGCAAAGTTGGGCTGCGACAAATAAAACTGAACGAGCAGCTTGCTTAAAACGCGCTGCGGATTTGATGGAAGCTCGCATCCAAGAATTGATGGTATTACTTTGCCGTGAAAGTGGTAAAACCTATGCCAATGCGATTGCAGAAGTACGTGAAGCAGTAGACTTCTTACGTTACTACGCAACTCAAATTGAAAACTTACCTGCAAATGCACAAGTGAAGCCATTAGGTACAGTTTTGTGTATCAGCCCATGGAACTTCCCTCTTGCGATTTTCTCGGGTCAGATTGCAGCTGCGTTAGTAAGCGGCAACTGTGTGATTGCAAAACCAGCTGATCAAACTCCATTGATTGCAGCTCAAGCAGTTCAAATGCTTTGGGAAGCTGGTGTACCACGTGGTGCGGTTCAACTTTTACCTGGTCGCGGTGAAACAGTTGGCGCGCAATTGAGCCAAGATGATCGTATCCAAGGCATCATGTTTACAGGTTCTACAGAAGTTGCAAAAATCTTGCAAAAAACTGTGGCAAAACGCTTATCTCCGAATGGTCAACCAATTCCGTTAATCGCGGAAACAGGTGGTCAAAATGCCATGATCGTTGATTCATCTGCATTAACCGAACAAGTCGTATTGGATGTGGTAAGTTCTGCATTTGATAGTGCAGGTCAACGTTGTTCTGCTCTTCGTATCTTATGTGTTCAAGAAGATAGTGCTGCAACAGTTGTGAAAATGTTGAAAGGTGCAATGAAACAGTTGATCGTAGGTAATCCTGCTATCTTAAAAACTGATATTGGACCAGTAATTGATACTGAAGCAAAACAAACCATTGATAATCACATTCAAAAGATGAAATCAAAGGGCTACCCTGTTCATCAATTGATGTTTAACGATGCTGTAAGCCAACAAGCACTTGCTCAAGGTACATTTGTTCCACCAACAGCGATCGAATTACCAAATCTTGATGATTTAGAGCGTGAAGTATTTGGTCCAGTGTTGCATATCATCACGTATAAGTATGGTGAACTTGAGCAATTGATCGATCGCATCAATGCAAAAGGTTACGGCTTAACGATGGGTCTACACACACGTATTGATGAAACGATTAATACTGTCATCCAACGCGCAGAAGTAGGCAACTTATATATCAACCGTAATATCGTTGGTGCAGTTGTTGGCGTGCAACCCTTTGGTGGTGAAGGCTTATCTGGTACAGGTCCTAAAGCAGGCGGTCCATTATATATGTATCGTTTGATGGAACATTGTTCTGAAAAAGTCTTAGCAACACCATTTGCTGTTAAATCAGAAGTTTCAACTTTTGAAGCAGTTTCAAATGTTGCTTACCAAAACTTATTAACTTGGGCTAAGCAAAATATGCCTCAAGCAATTCCAACGATTCCTGCATTTGGCGTTGGTAAATTCTATGAGTTGCAAGGTCCTACTGGTGAAAGTAACCAATACATTATCTTACCTCGTCATCGTGTGCTTTCTATCGCAAATGATGAAGCGAGCCAGTTACAGCAGTTACTAGCGATTTTCGCAGTAAGCAGTACTGCTGCTGTTACTAAAGATAATGCTTTCTTGGCTAAGCATCAGAAATCTTTACCAAAAGATGTGTTAGCAGCAATTAAAGTGATTTCAGACATCGAAAAAGATGCTTTTGATGCTGTTTTACATCATGGTTCAGTTGAACAATTAACTGAACTGCAAACGAAAATTGCGAACCGTTCTGGAGCAATCGTGGGCATTACTCATCTCAAGACAGATGAGCAGATTCCTCTAGAACGTCTAGTCATTGAACGAGCTATTAGTGTAAATACCGCTGCTGCCGGCGGTAATGCGAGTTTAATGACTTTATCTGAAGACTAATTTAAGTCTCTTGCGGAACTTCAGTCGTTCCTCATCCCAGCCCGAACCATGTTCTACATGGTTCGGGTTTTTATTTTCTAATTTTAAGACAAATGGTTTTTACAAAAATTTCCACACCATCATGTAATGAAACCAATTCGTTTAAATCAGGGATAATCATAATTTCCCTGCACCTTTTACTGCTTTTTTTGATACCATTCCCCTTTAGTTTTTACCTACAGTTTTCTTTTTATGACCGTATCTTACCAACAGCAACTTCAAGAGAAAGTTGAACGAATCACCGCACAATTTGCACCGTTCAATCCCCCTGCTTTAGAAGTATTTCAATCACCTGAGCAACATTTTCGTATGCGTGCGGAATTCCGTATTTGGCACACTGAAGATGATTTGTTTTATGCCATGTTTGAACGTGCTGAAGATGGTAAGCAAAAAGCTGTTATTCGTATCGATGATTTCCCGATTGCTGATAGCAGTATCAATAATTTAATGCCACTACTACTAGAAGAATTAAAAGCAACTCCGATTCTTTCGCAACGTATTTTTGAAGCAGATTTCCTATCCACTTTAAGTGGCGAAATGTTGGTAACGCTGATTTACCATCGCCGTTTGGATGCAGAATGGGAAAGTGCAGCAAAAGCACTTGCTGATAAATTAAATATTAAAATTATGGGACGTAGCCGCGGTCAAAAGGTCATTATTGGAGATGATTACGTTGTTGAACAACTTAATGTTCATGGACGTACTTTCAAATACAAACAAATTGAAAGCAGCTTTACCCAGCCTAATGCTCAAGTCTGCCAACATATGCTTGAATGGGCTTGTGATGCTGCGGAAGGTGCTCAAAAAGATTTACTAGAACTGTATTGCGGTAATGGTAACTTTACTCTACCACTGTCTCTGAAATTTAAACGCGTTCTTGCAACTGAACTTGCTAAATCATCAGTTCATGCAGCGCAATGGAATATTGAGCAGAATCAAATTGATAATATTCAAGTAGCACGTTTATCAGCTGAAGAATTTACCCAAGCCTATCAAGGTGAACGTACATTTAGACGTTTATTAGAAGCTGAAATTGATATTCAAAGCTATGACTTTGACACTGTATTTGTTGATCCACCACGCGCAGGCATTGATGACGAAACGCTCAAGCTGTTACAAGGTTTTGAACGTGTTATCTACATATCTTGCAACCCAGACACGCTACACGATAACTTAAAAATATTGACACAAACACACCGCATTCAGAAGTTTGCTATGTTTGATCAATTCCCTTTTACACATCATGTTGAGTCTGGTGTATTACTTGAAAAAATTTAAACAAACTATTTCAATGTAAGCATTTTTAATAGAGAGTTTTTATAACTCTCTATTTTTTATTTAAGTTTTTTTATAAAAATCTTTGAAATATCAACGGTCAAGTCATTAAGTTGTCATAATTTCGTTAATAACGTTAAAAATCATCGAAAAAATTGAAGTTCAACTGCTGCTTTTATCACTTATGCTGACTTGTATTTTATTTTAAAGTGACTATATTTCGATCTATGTTAGGTTGTATATGAAGGCTCTATGAGTTTTTGGCAAAAATTGTTGAATGCTGATCAACAATATAACGAACACAAGAATCAAACCTCTTGTGTTGAAAATGATTGCTCTTGCAAATCAAATGAACAACTTCTTGAGGCTTTAGTAAAAGCTACAGATGAAGATGTGATTAAAGGCATCAAAAAAGTCCTGATTTCTCGTGGTTATAGTCGTAAAGAATTACTTGCGATGATCAACCCACCAATCCAATAAAAATAATACCCTAATCTTTTCTGAACGAGAGGATTAGGGTTCTATAACTTACAATTCTTTTGATGTGTTAATCCAACGATTGGTCCTAAATTATATTTTATATCATTACGTTGAATGTCTTTTAAATACAAGCTAGAAATCGATCCATCTAAATACAAAGCTTCATCTACTCTCAACTGCTGTTTAAAGAACTTTGCAAACTGATAAAAATTTATACGCTGTTCTGAAATCACGAAATATAAATGATCATCCCGCACCCCAACACCATTACGAATTTTTAAAGAATTTGAATCCTTTATAAATTGAGAATTTATTAGTCCTTTATGCACCAACATTGGTCCTGATTGTGTCGCGAAATTTGCTGTAAAGTTTGCTCTCTTATAGTCTGCTGTTGAATGAATGACAGCACCATGATCATTCCACGCTACGACACCATTTGGTTGCATAAAAAAATTACCAAAACCTGTTGATTCATTTAATTCAGAAAGCTTTTTCTTTTTTTCTATATACAACCCCACAGGCTCAAAGTTGGGATGATACATCCCAGCATTCATCGCAAAACGTAATTCTTTACATGCAGCTAAGTCGCTTTGAATATTCGAAAACTTTTGATAGAAATCACCTGTTCGAGGATTTTTTAAAAATAATTGCAAATCCTTTAAGTCATCGACCTTTATCACTTCAAATAGAACATCCTCGAATTTCATACTTTGATATTCAAATGCAAAAACTGTGGTAGCTTGAAATACCATACTTGATAGTAATAGACATCGATTCAACAACAATTTCAAATTCCTCAACATCACAAAAGCACCTACTTTAGAATATAACCTCAATTTAGATGACAGATACAAACTCAACACATATTCACATGATTGATTGATGAAATATGCTCGATAGATTCATCTTTTTTCACTAAAATAGCTAGGTAAAATGCAATATTCTTGAATAGGCATGCAGCAGAAACATCAACGTTTTTATCTTGGCGCTCATCTCATCGTCAAACACTTTGGTTATAGCCATCATGGCATCTATGCAGGTCGTGGAAGAGTTATTCACTACTCAGGCTTTGCACATATTTTCAAAAAACATCCTATTGAAATAACGACACTAGAACGTTTTGCTCGTGATAAGCCTATTCATATTCGTTATTATGAATCACCGAAATATAAAGCTAAGGTTGTTGTACGTCGCATGCGATCACGTATGCATGAAAATCACTACCATTTGATTATCAATAATTGTGAACACCTTTGCACATGGGCGATTACAGGTATTGAATCCAGTACGCAAGTTGAAAGGATGCAACGGCGTATTGCTACGATTGGTTATGTTAGCTCTTTAATGAGTTATATGAATAGCCTGATGCTTACAATTGCTACAGCCTGCTTTGCGATCGTTTTATACATAAAAATCATGATTCGCCGTCAAGCGAAAAAATCTCTTCCAGCATACTTACTTTTAAAAGAAAAACATGCAAAAAAGTAATGTGGATTTTCAATAAGTTACTAATCTAAAAGTAATTCTTCGCAATCCAATCTACTGTTGTCTTTGCCAAATTGCATACAAATCTGAGCAGTGATTCGATTTTAATTGAGTAAACTCTAAACCCTCTTGAAACTGAGGTTCAACTCTCAATAATTCGGCAATTTTCGCAGTTGATAAACCAAATGGTTCAGCATCCGTATTGGAGAATGCAAAAAATACTTTTGAAATACCAGCCATTCTTATTGCAGCTAGACACATTGGACAAGGTTGCCCACTTGCATAAACCCTAGAATCTTCTAAATTTGGAGTAGATAATAAACGACCTGCTTCTCGTAATGCGAGCAGTTCAGCATGTGCTGTCGGATCATTCGTCAACTTAATCTGATTTACACCTGTTGAAATGATCTCATTATTTTTTACAACCAAAGCAGCAAATGGTCGACCGCCTCGTTTTACATTTTCTAGTGCTAAATCGACGGCCTGTTGTATGAATTTCTGATTATCCATCCTGTCCTACCTTGAAAATAATATTTGTGCTGTGCATTCAAATATTGGAAATACATCGATACTTGCATCTTAAGTTAATCTTAAAAATAAGGCTATACACCTTAACTCTCGCACCCAAAACACAGTATATTTCACATAATATTTTACTTTTTATATCACAAGCTATATATTGATTAGCAAATTTCATATCCAATCTACATCGAGGATTTTATGTTGGAGATAGCAGTAATCTGATAACCATATTTCAATGAAAATTTGAAATGGGTTATCAACGCGAATTTTTCAGGCTTCATGCCTATCTTTGCTTTTGATTACTTAATATCTGGATTCCAACATGAACCTATCCAAGTCTGAACAAAGGACTTTACACGTCTTAGCAAAAGGCGGAAAAATCGTAAAACTCAAAAATGAATCAGGACAACTCATTGCTGTAGAATGTTATAGCCGTGAAGGTTTTGTATTATCTGATTGCACACTCGATGTTTTTCGAAAACTTAAGAAGAAAAGATTGATCAAATCACAGGAAGGTCAACCCTATCAAATCAATTTGAATGGGCTTAGAAACGTACGGCCTCAACTCGATAATCAATAAACATCCTTAATCATCATCTGATGAAGCAATAACATGATTTTGCTTCATCAGTGATTTAAAAAAATACTAGGTAACTAAAATGAACATTCGAATCCGTAATGAACAGAACACTGACATCCAAGCCATTTTTGATTTAACACAATCAGCATTCTCACATGTTGAATATTCAAGCCACACTGAACAATTCATTGTAAATGCGCTGAGAGAAAACAATCAGTTAACCCTTTCTTTAATCGCTGAAATTAACAATCAAGTTGTTGGGCATATTGCCTTTTCACCCGTCTCTATTTCAGATGGTGCGACAGATTGGTATGGTTTAGGTCCTATTTCAGTTCTACCTGAATATCAAGCAAATGGTATAGGCTCTCAACTTATCAAAGAAGGTTTGAATAAGATCAAGGCACTAAATGCAAAAGGATGCGTATTACTCGGCGATCCTAATTATTATGGAAAATTTGGCTTTAAGGCTGATGCTAGATTGATCCTAGAAGATGTTCCAGCAGACTATTTTCAAATTCTTGCTTTTACCGACCACATACCAAGTGGTTTTGTCACTTATTCAGAAGCATTTAATGCTACCACATAGTCATTTTCTCTAGATAATGAGCAAATAAAAAAGCTCACGGCTATTGAGCGTGAGCTTTTTTGAAGTTTGAGTACTTCGATATTACTTAGCAGCAGTTGCTTCAGTTGTAATATTTACAGTGATCTTATCACCTACATTCGGAACATAGTTTCCGATACCAAATGCAGAACGATCAAATGAAGTCGTTGCATTAAATCCAATTGCAGGTACTTTAGCCATTGGATGCTCACCTTGTTTATTCAGCACAGCATCTAAAACTACAGGTTTAGTCACACCTTTAACGGTTAAGTTACCCGTAATTTTGAAGTGTTTCTTGTCTTTAGTTTCTACTTTAGTACTTTTAAAAGTGATATTCGGATATTTAGCTGCGTTAAACCAAGCTTCTTCTTGGAACTCTTTATCCAAAGCAGGAACATTTGTATTCACACTGCTGATTGGAATAATCACATCTACAGAAGAGTTTGATGGTTTAGCATTATCAACTTTAATCACGCCTTGAATATCAGTGAAATTCGCGCTCGGAGTTGAAAAACCAAAGTGATTCCAGCTAAACACTGTTGCTGTATGTGTTGGATCAATTTTATAGTCCACAGGCGCAGCTAAAGTTACAGAACTTGCGATGGCAACGGCTAAACCTAAGCTTAATGTTTTAAATTGCATTTTTCGTATCCTTGTTTGGTATAGGCAATAGTGTATACATCAAGTATTTTTATTCATTATTCTTTATAAAACGATATGTTTCATCCGTGCAACAATAAAAGGGTTACAGCGCGTATTAAACTCAATATGATTATACAGATTCGATACTAGACAATTGGATAGTTCATTCGTATTCTCGATTGATCTATGATTTTTTTAATTTTAAAAGATTCACAACAAGGTAAATCATGACTTATTCTACCCAAGCACTCAGCACATCAACTCCCTATCGCGTTACACTGACGAACTCTTCTGGGCACACTTGGTATTCTGATGAACCTGCAGATAAAGGCGGTCAAGATACTGCACCAAATCCAATACAATTATTATTATCTGCTCTGGGCGCGTGTACGACGATCACCTTAGAAATGTACGCCAATCACAAAGGAATTAAACTTGAACAAGTTCAAGTAGATCTTTCATTGAATCCAAATGGTCAACCAGAGTCTGCTCAAAACAACATTGAGCGTAAGATTGTGCTTAAAGGTGAATTTACCGAAGATCAGCACAAACGTCTGTTAAAGGTAGCAGAAAGCTGCCCTGTTCATAAATTATTGACGTCGAATATTTCAATTCAAACTGAACTTAGCATTTAATTTCAATCACAAAAAAAGCGCCCTAATCAGGACGCTTTTTTAACTCTTAATTCAATTAAGCAGTCAACTCTTTAACAGCAGCAACAACCGCTTCAGTGGTGATACCGAAGAATTGGAACAAGTCTTTTGCTGGAGCAGATTCGCCATAGGTGGTCATACCGATCACTTTACCGTCTAAACCAACAAACTTCCACCAATAATCCACATGGGCAGCTTCAACTGCTACACGTGCACGGATATGTGCTGGTAATACCGCTTCACGGTAAGCAGCATCTTGCTTCATGAATTCTTCAGCACATGGCATAGACACAACACGCACACCTTCAAGCTGTGCATATGCCTCCATCGCCAATGAAACTTCTGAACCAGTCGCAATGATGATTGCCTTCAACTCACCTTTCTCTTCAGCAAGTACATAACCACCTTTTGCAACGTTTTGAATTTGAGCTTCATTACGCGCTTGGAATGGCAAGTTTTGACGAGAGAAAATTAATGCTGTTGGACCTTCTTTGCGCTGAAGAGCGGATTTCCAAGAAACAGCCGCTTCAACCGTATCACATGGACGCCATGTATTTAAATTCGGCGTACCACGTAATGATGCAATTTGCTCAATTGGCTGATGTGTTGGACCATCTTCACCTAAACCGATTGAATCATGTGTATATACATGAATTACGCGTTGCTTCATTAATGCAGACATACGTACCGCATTGCGCGCATATTCCATAAACATTAAGAATGTTGCAACGTAAGGAACAAAACCACCGTGTAAAGCTACACCGTTTGCAATTGCGGTCATACCGAATTCACGGACGCCGTAATAAACGTAGTTACCCGCAGGATTGTCTTGTACGCCTTGGCAACCTTTCCAAAGTGTTAAGTTAGAACCAGCCAAGTCAGCCGAACCACCTAATAATTCAGGCAGTAATGGACCAAACGCTTGTAACGTATTTTGGCTTGCTTTACGAGTTGCAATTGTTTCAGCTTTTGCATTTGTTTCAGCAATGAATGCATCTGCTTGTGCAGCAAATTCTGCAGGTAAGTCACCGTTGATACGACGTAACAATTCAGCTGCTTCAGTTGGATATTTTGCTTGGTATTGTGCAAACAATTCATTCCAAGCGGCTTCAGAAGTTTGACCCTTAGCTTTTGCATCCCAAGCTGCATATACATCTTCCGGAATAACAAACGCTTCTTCTTTCCAACCTAATGCTTCACGTGTTAAAGCGATTTCGTCTTTACCAAGTGGCGCGCCGTGGCAGTCTTCTTTACCTTGTTTATTCGGAGAACCTAAACCAATAATCGTTTTACAGATAATGATCGTTGGTTTATTGCTTTCAGCTTTCGCTTCAACAGTTGCTTGACGAATCGCATCAGCGTCATGCCCGTCTACACGAAGCACTTGCCAGCCATAAGCTTTGAAACGTTGCTCAGTATCATCACTAAACCAACCTTCCACTTCACCATCGATTGAAATCCCGTTGTCATCGTAGTAAGCAATCAACTTACCAAGACCTAAAGTACCTGCAAGTGAACATACTTCGTGCGAAATACCTTCCATCAAGCAGCCATCACCTAGGAAACAGTACGTGAAGTGATCAACAACATCTAAACCGTCTTTGTTGAACTGAGCAGCTAACGTTTTTTCAGCTAAAGCAAAACCTACTGCATTCGCAATACCCTGACCTAATGGACCAGTTGTTGTTTCAATACCAGGTGCATATCCATATTCAGGATGACCAGGAGTTTTAGAGTGTAATTGGCGGAATTGCTTTAAATCTTCAATAGACAAATCATAACCAGTCAAATGCAATAATGCATATTGCAACATTGAGCCATGACCATTTGACAATACAAAACGGTCACGGTTCGCCCATTGTGGGTTTGTTGGGTTATGATTTAAAAATTCGCGCCAAACTACGTCAGCGATATCTGCCATCCCCATTGGAGCACCAGGATGCCCTGAGTTTGCTTGTTGCACAGCATCCATAGCCAAGACACGAATTGCATTTGCAATACGACGTTCATTTAAAGGGGTTGTCATAAGTCAGAATCCGATTAAATCAATAAGATGAGAGAAGATGAGAAATCATCTTTCAAAAACTGCGACTATTGTCTTAAAAAAACAAGATGGGGTAAAGTGCAATACACGATATTTCTTATATTTTGATCATTCAAATACAATTCTTTATGCAAATGTTCACCGTGTAAACAACATGTAAAATACAATCAGTCAAATATGAAAATTTACAATTCAGAAAAACTTTATTAATTAAAGCATTAATATTAGTTTTACTTATACACATATCAATAAAAACATGATGAAAATGAAATAATTTCATGCTTTTTAGTCAGCTTGTGCTAGTCCTATACGCCAAGTCGATGTAACATACTCTGTCTTTTTGAAAATAACCATGATAGGACGTTCATGCGCGAGTATGCTGTTTTTACTTCAGAATCTGTAAGCGAAGGTCATCCAGACAAAATGGCTGACCAAATTAGTGATGCTATTTTAGATGCAATCCTAAAAGAAGACCCGTATGCGCGTGTCGCTTGTGAAACATTAGTAAAAACAGGCGCTGTTGTTCTTGCTGGTGAAATTACGACTACAGCAAACGTGGACTTTGAAGCGATTGTACGTCAAACAGTTAACGGAATCGGTTATCATCATTCTGATTTAGGTTTTGATGGCTCTACATGTGCTGTCATCAACATGATTGGTAAGCAGTCACCTGAGATTGCTCAAGGTGTTGACCGTCAAAAACCAGAAGATCAAGGTGCTGGTGACCAAGGCTTGATGTTCGGTTACGCAAGCCGTGAGACAGATGTTCTTATGCCTGCGCCTATTTCATACGCTCATCGCCTCATGGAACGTCAAGCAGAATTACGTCGTTCAGGTGCTTTACCTTGGTTACGTCCAGATGCAAAAAGCCAAGTTACATTTGCTTATGAAAATGGTATGCCAGTTCGTTTAGATGCAGTTGTATTATCAACTCAGCACGATCCTGAAATCAGCCAAGCTCAGTTAAAAGAAGCAATTATCGAAGAAATTATTAAACCAATTATTCCTGCTGAAATGTTTCATGCTGAAACCAAGTTCCACATCAATCCTACAGGTATGTTTGTGATTGGTGGTCCTGTAGGTGACTGTGGTTTAACTGGTCGTAAAATTATTGTTGATACATACGGTGGTATGGCTCGTCATGGTGGTGGTGCTTTCTCTGGTAAAGACCCATCAAAAGTAGACCGCTCTGCAGCTTATGCTGGACGTTATGTTGCGAAAAATATCGTTGCTGCAGGTCTTGCTGACAAATGTGAAATTCAAGTGAGTTATGCAATTGGTGTTGCAGAACCAACTTCTATTTCAATTAATACATTTAATACAGGCAAAGTATCAGATGAGCTTATTGTTCAGCTAGTACGTGAACATTTTGACTTACGTCCGTATGGTATTACACGTATGTTGAATCTAATTCAACCGATGTATAAACAAACTGCAGCATATGGTCACTTCGGTCGCGAAGGTTCTGACACTGCATTTACATGGGAAAAGACAGATAAAGTTCAGATCCTTAAGGATGCTGCTGGACTTTAAACCCACACATAAAAAAGCTCGCATGATGCGAGCTTTTTTTATTCCCCAATTTTTAATTTCCAGAATTCATATTGTCTTGCTTTAGAACTTCAAAAATAGACGTATTTTGAACAGGCTGTTCTTCTTGATGATGTTGCGAATACATATGCGCAAGCTTCACAATAACAACTACAGCCAAACATGCTGCCACACAAAACATCCAAAGCCCATAAGGACTCCTAATGTGTTGCGAACCGCAATGTGGACACTCTTTATCAGTTGAAGCAACAACCTTGTCACAGCATGCACAATGATATTGATATAACATCATTTTTTCCTCCCGATTGTTATTTTTTATTTTCTTTTTACAACAATTTTTACCGTCGCACTTTTATCCTATGAGAAATAAATTAAGATTTCAATCTTGATTTATGACCGTACCAGCTCATTTAACAAAAAAAATATGTCATTTTTATGAAATCATTACAATCGAGGTAAATTCAGTAATTAGGTATTATTTTGATCTTTCACATAATTTTGCTAAAATATTGGGCTAGGATCAAAGAGTAAATATCATGACTCAATTAATTACTAAAGGTGGATTTCGCGAACGAGCAAATCGCAGTAGAAAATACAAACAATCAGAAAATCAAGTTACGACATTAGCTCCGACACAATATAAAAAAACTGCTGAAACACAAAATCTATCTGAAAATTTAGAACAAAGCACAGATACAGATACAAGCAAACAAAAATAAAAAAGCACGCTTTAGAAGAGCGTGCTTTTTTTAAAAATTACAACTTAGTTTACATCTTTAAATTCGATTTTCTTTTGATCTGGTTTCACTTCTCTCGCTTCACCATCAATAATGGTTGAATCGCGGTATTGACCACCGCCCTGTTGATTTTGCATTTCTTGCATTTGGCGCATCAAATCAGCAAAAGGATTTTGTCCAGCAGCTCCGCCGCCTCCCATACCACCCATCATTTGATCCATCATCGCTTGCTGACGTTTGGCCATTGTTTTCATCAAAGCATTACGAAAAGCTGTTTGTACAGAAGGAATCAACACCAATAAAGCAAGTACATCAGAAATTAATCCTGGAATCATTAAAAAGAAACCAGACATTGCTAATGCAAGTTTCTTAGTAACAGCAGGATCTGCACCTAATTGCCCTGTCATTTGCATCTGCTGCAATTGAGGCATGATATTAGCAGTACTATATCGAAAAAGGTTTAAACCAATAAAGAAAGCAAGCACAAACCAGAAGAAGACATACCACATACTTCCAACGAGGTCACCCACGCCAATCCATACTAAAACCTCAGCAATAGTACCTAAAACCACGATAAGAAGTAGATTCATCTCAAATCTCAAAAAATAAAAACTTGTGTCAGTTCAATTGATCATTCTTACATATTAATCAATACGAACTCAATAAATTAAGATATGGGTACAATTTCGAATTTATCAAGTTTTACGGCTTACCCTATTTTCAGAAACACTCTCATCTGAAGACATTCAAGATGAGAGCTTATAATTTTTATAAATGTTAGCCACAGCTCGCATTTAAGATTTTCTTAGAGCTTGGGTCTATCGTAACAGTAACTCGATTTTCACGATAATCCATTGTTACGGGCTGATTTGGTGCAACTGTGCGAACAATTTCTGATTGAGTTTTTTGTTTAATTTGTTGATCACTTAACCTAGACTGACCAATTAATTTTTGAGCCTCTTCCGCATCGCATTTAGGTTGATTTGCTCTAAAAAGCTCCCACTCTTCTACAACTTTACCATTCGGAAATTTACAGTATCCGACCTGACCATTCGCTTCATTTCTAATTTCTAATTGCCCACCTTGCTCTATACAATATTGGCTGGCTGGATTAGGCATACCAATTTTAGGAGGTGACACATCTTTATTTGGAGTAGATGAGCATGCTGATATTGAAAGGAATACCGTACTGATGATGAATAACTTTTTCATGAAAATAAATTCTTATGTGTAAAAAATTAAAGATATCAAAAAAATTTACAAATTATGTCGATGATTTGAAACAGAAAAATAATTTGAATATTTGTAGAATGTTAGCTTAACAATACAACTTATTAAAAAAAATATACTTTAGATGTATTTATGATCTATGCCATTCAAAGATCATTCTTATCAGGCTAAAGTTTCTAAATTATCTCTACTGGATAATGATGTATTCAAGCCTAATCGCCTGATCAACCAAATAATGCGTTTTTATTTTATAAAAAAAAGGCCGAGTATTAATCCACTCATCCATCTCTAGAAGTGCAAGTGTGTAACCAGCAATAGCAGAAAAATCTTTTGTTTCTATGGCATCCATAGGCTTATCCTTTTTTATAAAGCCTATCACATAGCAAACACGGTCAGGAAGATAAAATTTTCCCTCAACAGTCACTTTCATAACGCATAAAAAAGCACCCTTAGGTGCTTTTTAATTACAAACTTGTTACTAGCAAGACAACAAAGCTAAATAACAATGTCCCTAATGATCTTTTACACTGCACGTGAACTTCATGTTCAAACCCTTGAGTGTATTGCTCTATGTTATCCATAACCGCATGCTCATCAAATGTACGCTAATCTTTAATCTGCCGAAATAATCGTCGAATTGAAATTAGCAAAAAGTCGTAGAGCATGCAATAATTTTTACCATTGGGCTTAAACAATTAATTTAGCAGAAGAAGAAATTTGATAGATTTATGGTTTTTTACCATAAAAAAAGCCCACCAAAGTGAGCTTTTTTCTGCGGCATACTATTAGTTTTGAGCAACTACAGTAATACCAGTTGCTTGTGGGCCTTTTTTGCCTTGAGCAACAGTAAATGACACGCGTTGTCCTTCATGAAGAACTTTGAAACCATTGCTTTGGATTTCGCTAAAATGAGCAAAAACATCTTGTCCAGAATCAGCATGGATGAAACCAAAACCTTTAGTTTCGTTGAACCATTTAACTGTACCAGTCGCAGTGTTAGACATATCTTTAACCTATTTAAAAAATTCGGGATGCTTAGCAGCAAATAACTTGGAGTAATAAAACTTTGAGACTAAAATCTGATAAAACGAGAGGTTTAACTAAACTACGAAATTAAAGATTTGCTGAATCAACAGTGTTATTCTTCTAGTTAAGAACCACTATACACGAGTTTGCTTTTTACAAGCAATAAATATCTGCTTATTTATATAGATAATTTTCAATTATTATTTATAAAATTAGATTTTTTATATTTAACTATTGAATTATAAGGATTTTATATTAATAAAAAACTAAAAAAACAATTGTAACTAAGGGGATAATCCAATAAAGCCCAACCTAAAAATGTAACAATATTTCTATGTTAGGCTCAAATATGACTAATTTAGTCGATACAACTGGTTTGGTGATGTATAAAAACTTCTACCATCAAGATTAAATTCAATTTCTTGACCAGATTGTAAAAGGATTTTTTTTCCTACCTCAACCCATTTAAAGCCATTAAGCGTGCTTTGCTGACGTTTGAGGGGAATAATTTGTACATTAATTTCATTGCCATTTGTGGCAGTGGCAATATGCCATTCATTGATAATTTTCAAAACTTAAATACTCATGACTGAGCTCAAGTGACAACTTGGATTTACTACAACACTAGGTAAGGAAACAGAGCATAACTAGGATTTAATAATAATTTTAGCTTTTTAGGTTTATTTCAGCTAACTCGTTACTGTTTAAGAAAACAACAACGTTTTTATAGATCACAGAGCAAAATAAATTGGATGCGGGGGTTGGATTTGAACCAACGACCTTCGGGTTATGAGCCCGACGAGCTACCAGACTGCTCCACCCCGCATCAGCGAGTTAGCTTTATACGCCCTTAGCTAATTTAATGCAAACTTTTTCTCCATAAATCTTTAAAAACTAAAATACTTGCTCATATTTAATACAAAAAAGGAAATTTTTTACGTCATTCAAATAATTCAAACAAATTTTTTAAATCACACTCCTACTAGTCAAAATCTTTTAAATCGACTCTTTAAATGACTGAAATTTTTATCCAACAAAAAATTGTACAAGGCAAAAGGCTATATGTAACAATATCAACATTCTTTTATTTTTATAGTGCTGCATGTCACTCATTATTGGTATTGATCCTGGTTCACGCTTAACAGGTTACGGAATTATTGAAAAGGACGGTAATATGCTACGCTTTGTCGATGCGGGCACCATTCGTACAGAAACACAAGAAATGCCTGAGCGTTTAAAAAGAATTTTCGCTGGTATTGAGCGTATCGTTAAATTTCACGGTCCTACCGAAGCTGCTGTTGAACAAGTATTTATGGCTCAAAATCCTGATTCAGCTTTGAAACTCGGTCAGGCACGCGGTGCTGCGATTGCCGCCTTGGTGAATTTAGACTTACAAGTAGCTGAATACACAGCACGTCAGATTAAACAGTCTGTGGTTGGTTATGGTGCAGCCGAAAAAGAACAAGTCCAAATGATGGTGATGAAACTACTTAACCTTACTATTCAACCGCAAGCCGATGCAGCCGATGCTCTAGCTGCTGCTATTTGCCATGCCCACGCTTCGGGAAGTATGAGCAAAATGGCTGTTTTAAATGCATTAGGCGGGATGGCTCGTGGACGCAGTCGTTCGAGTAGTAGAAGACGTTAAGATTTACTGATTTACAACTTGATAAATTACCTTCCCCATTTCATGTGCTTGCAAGCCTCTAATCCCTTGTTCAGCGAGTAAATCTCCTGCTTGTGCATGTAAGCTGACAATTTCATGTAATGCGACTTGCTCATGAAATTGCGCTTTTAGACTCGCAATCATGCCTGCCAGCACATCCCCCATTCCACCCGTTCCCATCCCCGCATTACCTTGAGTGCAAATCCATAATTGATCATCTAATGTCAGACTCCCTGCACCTTTAAGCACCCATTGTCCTGCATATTTTTGTTGTAGCTGATAAATCGCGGCAATTCGATCTTGTTCAATATCTGCTGCTTTACAACCCAACAAAGTTGCTGCCTCACCTGAATGTGGAGTTGCATAAACATGTGCACTTAATTGCTGCGGATATCGTGCCAAAAACCATAATCCATCAGCATCCAATACAACTTCTAAATGTGAATTTTTATTAAGTAAATCAAACCATAATTGATAGATATTTTCAGCCCATTCATCTCGTCCTAAACCCATTCCAAAACAGACTGCGTCGACTTGTGCTAATAAATGTTGAATAAGCCCTTGATCAAGCCCATTAATATCTCTCACCATAATATTAGGTGAACGCGCTAGAATTGCTTGATGATGTTTAGAATGGCAAACCACTGTAACTTTGCCTGCACCAGCATGAAAAGCAGCTTCAGCAGACATAATGACTGCCCCCCCCATATCGGCGTGTCCACCGACGACTAGCACATGTCCATAACTTCCTTTATGACCAAAGGCTTTGCGCTTCGGTAAAGCAATTCGTTCAGGAGATAAATAAGCAAGTGGTTTTAATTCTGCATCAATTGGGATCAAGCTGACTAAATGCAGTTTTCCCACATACTCCTTGCCTTGGCCTGTAAACAATCCAGCTTTATATCCCAATAGGGTAAAAGTTTGATCTGCTTCTGTTGAACAAGGTAAAGCCTGACCAGTATCAGCATGAATTCCACTAGGAATATCAACTGACACTTTGAAACCTGTTTGCAGATTATAGAGGTGAATAATATTTTGCCATTTTTGATCCAGCATTCGATTTAATCCGATCCCAAATAAAGCATCTATATGACAATCGAATATGGGTAAGTCTTGGTTTATCTCATGTTCAGACAATAAATAGTCAATTGTTTGTGTATCAACTTTTTGGCTTTGTGCGTAATGAAATGCCTGTTGTAAATCCTCAGAATGACCTAGCTCTGTAGCAAACATGGTTACTTTAAATCCCTGCTGCTTTAAAAATGCAGCTATATAATAGCCATCACCTGCATTATTGCCCTGACCACACCAGACCGCGATATGGTTAATTTTTTTAGCTAGAAATTGTTTATTTAAGTTTTGCGCTATTGTCCAAGCTGCTTGCTGCATTAAACCTAAAGAAGAATTCCGTTGAGCAAACCATCGACGCTCCCATGCTTGTATACTTTGACTATCATAAACTTTGCTATGGTAAACTGATCGGTGCATGATTTTCTCCTTATTATTGGTTTATGGCTTCCACTTCCTCATCTCACAACACTTCTCAAAAGATTGAGATTCAGCAGCTTGATCCTCAAGAACTTAAAACATGGATAAAAGCACAAGCTTTGGAATTGGGTTTTTCTGATTGTGTCATTGCCAAACCAGATGCTCAAGATCAAATTCCGAGATTTAAAGAATATTTAAAACGCGGCTATCATGCTGACATGCACTATTTAGAGGAAAACCTAGATAAACGAGCCGACCCAACTTTGCTCGTGCCAGGCACAAAAAGTATTATCTGTGTGCGTATGAACTATCTTGTAGCATCGCCAAAGCCCCGTTATGTACCATTTGAACCAAATTCAGCCATTATCGCACGTTATGCACGTGGTCGTGATTATCACAAAGTTATGCGTGGTCGACTTAAAACTTTAGCTACACGCATCAAAGAAAAAGTTGGAGATTTCGAATCACGTCCATTTGCTGATTCAGCACCAATTTTTGAAAAATCCCTTGCAGAAAGTGCAGGTATGGGTTGGACAGGTAAACATACTTTACTCATTCATAAAAAATCAGGTTCCTTTTTTGTTTTAGGTGAGTTATTTACTTCACTCGATCTACCTTTTGATCAACCTGCGACAGCACATTGTGGCTCATGTACAGCGTGTATTGATATCTGCCCTACACAAGCGATTGTTGAACCTTATATGTTAGATGCTCGAAAATGTATTGCATATCTAACCATTGAATATAAAGGCATAATCCCAGAAGAATACCGCGCTGGAATTGGTAATCGAATTTTTGGTTGTGATGATTGTCAGTTAATTTGCCCCTGGAATGGCTTTGCTAAAACAGCCACAATTCCTGATTTTGATCCAAGACATAGTTTAGACAATATTAGCTTGCTCGATATTTGGCAGTGGGATGAAGCTACATTTTTAGCCAATACTGAAGGCAGCCCTATACGTCGCACAGGGTATCAATCATTTAAACGTAATATTGCAATCGGACTTGGAAATGCGCCATACTCGAATGAAATCGTTGCTAAGTTGCAAGAGGCAAAACCTTGGCACGATGAGATTGTAAACGTACATATTGATTGGGCAATTCAACAACAATTGCGACAACCAATTGTCCATCACATAGAAAAATGATGTTTTTTGCCCTTTGGCTTTGGCATGATTTCTGTATGATTAATCTCAATCTTTGTAATCAATCATCATGGATATAACAATGACCCTACGTAATGACTGGACTCGTGATGAAATCCAAGCCTTATATGATCAACCTTTTTTAGATTTAGTATTTGAAGCACAACGCGTTCATCGTCAACATTTCCAAGCAAATACCATTCAAGTAAGCACACTACTTTCAATCAAAACAGGTAAATGTCCTGAAGACTGTAAGTATTGCTCTCAATCTGCTCATTACGATTCTAAATTAGAAGCGGAAAAACGCATTGCTGTTGATAAAGTTATTCGTGAAGCTATTTCAGCAAAAGAATCTGGTTCTTCACGTTTTTGTATGGGTGCTGCTTGGCGTAATCCACATGAACGTGATATGCCTTATGTTCTCGAAATGGTTCGTGAAGTAAAAGCATTAGGTTTAGAAACTTGCATGACTTTGGGGATGTTAAACCAATCTCAAGCAGAGCGCTTAAAAGATGCTGGTTTAGATTACTACAACCACAACCTTGATACTTCTCGTGAATATTATTCACACATCATCAGTACACGTAGTTTTGATGACCGTTTAAATACACTTGATCACGTGCGTCAGGCTGGGATGAAAGTTTGTAGTGGTGGGATTGTTGGTCTAGGTGAAACTCGTAATGACCGTATTGGTTTATTACATGAGCTTTCTACTATGCCCGTTCACCCTGAATCAGTACCAATTAACATGCTTGTTCCAATTGAAGGTACTCCGCTTGCAGATGTAGAAAAGTTAGATGTTACTGAATGGATTCGTACTATTGCTGTTGCACGTATTATTATGCCTCACAGTTATATCCGTTTATCTGCTGGACGTGAATCCCTCAGTGATTCTGATCAAGCCTTAGCATTTATGGCTGGAGCAAACTCTTTGTTCTCTGGTGATAAATTACTAACAACACCAAACACTGGTGAAGGTAAAGATCAAGTCTTATTTGCTAAATTAGGTTTAACTGCTGAAAAACCTAAACCAACGGTGGCAGAACTCTCTATAGATGCAATGAGTGCATAAAATATAAAAACCTTGTCAATCGACAAGGTTTTTTCTGTACTGTTGAGATTAGATCGAAGTAACTAAAATTCCATATTTTGCATTTAAAAACATGCCTTGACGAATAATGTCTACGCCAGCAGCATGCGTTACGGATAATTCCTGTGTATGTACATCAAAATGAAATGAATCAAAAATATCTTGATGTTGCATAAGCCAAAAAATTGTATTGGCAATATTTTCATCTACCGTATAAGTGTCAGAATTG
The DNA here is from genome assembly GCF_001767535.1 of Acinetobacter sp. GWC1_38_13. Lineage (NCBI taxonomy): Bacteria > Pseudomonadati > Pseudomonadota > Gammaproteobacteria > Moraxellales > Moraxellaceae > Acinetobacter > Acinetobacter sp. GWC1_38_13. Next base: position 30,471 of record NZ_MELG01000079.1, read on the forward strand.
AAGTCTTTATTCATGAGATTCAATATTTTCAACTAAATTAAAAATATCATAACGAATAAATTTACTTAAAACAGCTATATAAAAAAACACTTAACCAAAGGAGATTCATGGTTAAGTGTATCAAGAGGAATTTCTAGATTATGCAGCTTGAGGACTAATAAGACTTTGTCCTGACTTCAAGCTGATCATCGCTTTAGCATTAAACTCTAAGGTTAAAACATGGTTATCAAGATGAACATGATATGCGTGAATTAATGGCTGCTGCCCTTCATCTGTCTCAAGCATGTATTCATCGGCGATATTTAAAATACCTTCAAGATTTGTTGTACTCGAAGCTCGGTCATGACTGAACAAGTCGTAGATCGTTTGCAAGTTAAAGCTTGTGATCAATTCTTGAGGATGATTTTTAATATAACTTTCAAGAAATAAAACAAATTTATGAGCAAAAAAATAGTAGTTCGGTTTATGAGTATAAAGCATATTCATTGAAAACTCCTTAGCTGATTTTTTCATCTAATCATGACTAAAACACTAAGAATTGAATCTTAAAAAATTCTTAAAACAAGTTAGGTGTTTTTGTAATCTATGTAATTTTCCCCACCTATATTTAGATTTTTTAAAAATAAGCTGAACTGATTTTTTATAGTTATTGATAAGAAAAAATGAACACCTTGATCAAAAAACAACTAAATGATTTGATTTTAATCACAAAACTTAACAGTCACCCTGAGATTATTTAAATAAAATTCACTTAATAACGAAAGTTTATTAATAAAAACTAATAAATAAACAATAGGTTATTCAAATTATAACAATTGATAAATTTAAGTATTAAATTTATGTGACGAAGTTTGCATTTTTTATAATGAATGGTATATTTCGCGCATTACTTGTTCAGCGCAAGAATTTAACTGGAAAAGTAATCTAATTCAAACTTTTAGCTGATGTATTAGAGAAATCATTATGAAAAAACTTGCTTTGATCGCTGCACTTTCAGTTGTAGGCATCGCAAACGCTCAAGCTGCTGACGGCACAATTACAATCAATGGTCTAGTAACTGACAAAACTTGTACTATCAATACTCCTGCTGGTAAAGACTTTACTGTTACACTTCCAACAGTTTCTAGACAAACTTTAGCAAATGCTGGCGATGTTGCAGGTCGTACTCCATTCCAAATCAACTTAAAAGATTGTTCAGAAGGTAAAGTTGCAACTTACTTCGAACCAGGTGCAACTGTTGACTTCAACACTGGTCGCTTAATCAACCAAGCTACTGCTGGTGCTCAAAATGTTGATGTCCAATTATTAGGTAGTAACAACCAAGTGATTCCAGTTTTAGCTGCTGGCGCTAGCGGTGCTCAAGCTAACTCTCAATGGGTTGATGTTGTTGATGGCGGTACTGCCGACTTGAACTACTATGCTGAATACTACGCAACTGGTGCATCTACAGCTGGTGAAGTAACGACAAACGTTCAATATACAATTATTTATCAATAATTATTGATCGCTGAGTTTCTATGTTTCAGAACATAGAAACTCTTTAATTTTTATAATCTTCCGCTTTTTCAGAGAATGTAAAACATGTCATTTCACGGTTGTAATTTTTTGTCTGGCTTAGCACTCTGTTCGATGATTGCCACAGCTTCGCACGCAGAAATTGTTATTCATGGTACACGTGTCATTTATCCTTCTGATGCCCGTGAAGTAACATTACAACTTAGTAACAATGGCTCTAAACCTGCTCTGGTCCAAGCTTGGATTGATGAAGGTGATCCTAAAAGTACGCCTGATCAATCAAAAGTACCTTTCATGATTACACCACCTATTTCACGTGTTGAAGCGACAAAAAGTCAGACGCTCAGAATTACAGCTCTGCCAAATGCCTCTACGTTAAATCAACAACAAGAATCTGTACTCTGGTTAAACGTACTAGACATCCCACCAAAGCCAACGGCTAAAGGTGGAGAAACAGTACCTGATAATTTTTTACAACTCGCAATTCGTTCTCGAATTAAATTCTTTTATCGCCCTTCAACGATCAAAGAAGATGCCAATTTAGCTGCAGATAAATTGCAATGGCAAAAGTCTGGGCAAAGTCTTGTGATTAAAAATCCGACTCCATTCCACATTACGATGACTTCTATCTTCCAAGTGAATGGCGATAAAAAAGTCGATTTATTGCCTCAAGGCCTAATGTTAAAACCTTTTTCAGAAGATCGTGTTCAATTAAAAACGTCATCTACTGAAAAAATGAGTTTTATCAATGTTAATGATTACGGTGGACGCGTCGAAAGACCAATCAAACTCCAATAATCATTCATTATTTCTTATAACCAATAATTTTAAGTACCTATACCATATAGGCGAATTTTATTATGTCAAAACGGCACGCACCATACAGATTATTAAAGCGTCATATTTGTTTTTACCTTACATCAGGCATAATCAGCATGACTATGCCAATCATGGTTTACGCAGATGAATCTGCTCCTAATAATGCCACGGAGGCTGAGTTTGACTCATCCTTCTTGATTGGTGATGCTCAGAAAATTGATATTTCACGCTTTAAATATGGTAACCCTGTTCTATCAGGTGAATACAACGTTGATGTCTACGTGAACGGTCAATGGTTCGGTAAACGCCGTATGATGTTCAAGGCGATTGATCCTAAGCAAAATGCAACAACATGCTTCAATACAAGTACGTTACTCGAATACGGTGTTAAACAAGAAATTTTGAAACAGACTCAACCTATTCAATCAGCTAATAGCTGTATGAAAATTGAAGAATGGATTGACGATTCGTTTTATGAATTTGATACTTCAAAATTACGTGTAAATATTTCAATCCCACAAGTTGCATTACAAAAAAATGCTCAAGGCTATGTAGATCCAAGTATCTGGGATCGTGGGATTAATGCTGGTTTTCTATCATATAGTGGTAGTGCTTATAAAACATTCAACAATAATAGTGATAATAAAGAAACAACTAATGCATTTATGGCTTTAACAGCTGGTATAAACATTGCTGGCTGGCAATTACGCCATAATGGTCAATGGCGCTGGCAAGATCGCCCGCCCGATAATGAAAGTAAATCAGACTATCAAGCGACAAGCACCTACTTACAACGTGCTTTTCCTAAATATCGTGGCGTACTTACCTTAGGTGATAGTTTCACAAATGGTGAAATCTTTGACTCTTTCGGATATCGAGGTGTAGATTTTTCAAGTGATGACCGAATGTTGCCGAATAGCATGCTCGGCTATGCCCCTCGTATTCGCGGAAATGCAAAAACCAATGCTAAAGTTGAAGTACGTCAACAAGGTCAACTGATTTACCAAACCACAGTTTCACCAGGAAGTTTCGAAATTAATGACCTCTACCCAACAGGTTTTGGCGGTGAGTTAGAAGTATCGATTATTGAATCAAATGGTGAAATACAAAAATTCGCTATTCCTTATGCATCTGTAGTGCAAATGTTGCGCCCTGGTATGAGTCGCTACTCTGTTACTGCAGGTGAATTTAGAGATAATGATATTCATCTCGACCCATGGGTTGTACAAGGTAAATACCAAAGAGGTATAAATAATTACCTCACTGATTATACAGGTTTTCAAGCAACTGAAAAATATGCTTCAGTATTGGCTGGTGCCGCATTTGCAACGCCAATCGGAGCAATTTCATTAGACGTCACCCACTCTGATGCTGATTTTGAAAGAAAAAAATCACAAACGGGGCAAAGTTATCGACTGAGCTACAGCAAGTTGATTACATCAACGAATACAAACCTCACACTTGCGGCCTATCGTTATTCGACAGAGAATTACTACAAATTACGTGATGCAATTTTAATTCGTGATTTGGAAGATCGCGGTTTGAATAGTTACGCTGTGGGCAAACAGCGTAGTGAATTTCAAATCACCTTAAACCAAGGCTTACCTGATGGTTGGGGTAATGTCTATATGGTCGGCTCATGGGTGGATTATTGGAATCGCAACGAAAGTAGTAAGCAATACCAAATTGGTTATAGTAATAATTACCAAGGATTAACCTATGGTATCTCAGCGATAAACCGCCAAGTAGATTATGGACCTAGTAATCAAACAACTGATACAGAATACTTGATGACACTGTCCTTCCCATTAAGTTTCAAAAAACATTCAATGAATGTGAATGCAAATGCATCAGAAGATTCCAGAACTGTAGGCGTGAGTGGAACTGTAGGTGATCGTTTCAGTTATGGATCATCAGTCACACATCAAGATCGTAGCAATCCAACGCTTAATGTAAATGGCCGGTATAAAACCAACTACGCAACAGTGGGTGGATCTTATAGTGTTGCAGATTCATATGAACAAGCCATGGTTAGCGTTTCAGGTAATATTCTTGCACACAAAGATGGCGTATTATTTGGGTCAGAACAGGGTCAAACGATGGTTCTTGTCTATGCCCCTGATGCAACAGGTGCTAAGGTTAATAATACGACTGGATTAAGTATTAACAAGAAAGGTTATGCCGTAATACCTTATGTGACACCTTACCGCTTAAATGACATCACTTTAGATCCTCAAGAAATGTCGACCAATGTTGAGTTAGAAGAGTCTAGCCAACGAATAGCACCATTTGCAGGAGCTATTTCAAAGGTTGATTTCGCAACCAAAACGGGATATGCAATTTATATTGCGACTAAAACAACTAAAGGTAGAAACCTACCATTTGCAGCTCAAGTTTTTGATCAAAATAATGAGTCTGTTGGAATAGTTGCACAAGGTAGTATGGTTTATCTTCGCACACAAAAAGCAACTGATCGTCTCGTTGTAAAATGGGGTGACGATAGTACTGAACAATGTGAAATAACTTACGATGTTTCATCTCAATTAGAGAAAGATCAAAACAACTTAATTATGACTGAGGCGGTTTGTAAATGAAGAAAATACTAATCACTGGTGCTTTGTTGACAACAGGTCTTGGTTTTACAAGTTTAGCAAATGCAGCTTGTGCACCTACAGCTGGCTTCACAACAAAAATAATCAGTATGGCTGTGGGACGTGTTGTTGTTCGTCCTAGCGATGAAGTTGGCAAGATCCTACGTAATGCAACTTTTGCAATTGATCCAAATAATTCGACAATTAATTGCACCCGATATTCAAGTGGAACTGTTCGAGCAGATTTAACTCAAAGTTATCCAGTCAGTCCTCTTGGCAATAATATTTATAGTACAAATATTCCTGGTATTGGAATTCGTTTATATCGTGAAGCACAAAATAACTCAAATTTTTCTGGATATTATCCTTATTCGAGAAATATCAGTGGTGGTTCTTCTTGGGGAGGCACTAATTATTCATTAGATACTGGATATTTTGTTGTTGAAATCGTTAAGACAGCTTCACAAACTGGTTCTGGAGCATTAGTCCCTGGTCAATACAGTCGATATTACCTAACCTCACACCCCAATCAACCGATTTTAACTAGTCATGTTTATGGTGATGCTATTACAATTGCATCATCTTCTTGCGAGATACAAGGTAATATCAATAAAGTTGTTACTCTTCCAACCGTAACAAAATCTGGTTTCACAGGTGTAGGCTCTACACAAGGCGCACAAACATTTGATATGAATATCTTATGTAATGGTGGAGACAATCCGACGGGTTATGAAGAAAAAAATCTCATTAGTTTAAGTTTTGATTACGTTCAAGATGGTACGAACAATCAAGTTATGCAAAATACTGCACCCGCATCTACAAAAGCAAATGGTGTAGGTGTGCAGTTACTTTGGAACTATAACAATAAAAATCAAATCATTAAGAAAGGCGACAAACTTGAATTGGGCACGGTGAACTCAAATCAAACATTGCAATACAATGTTCCTATGACTGCACAATATTATCAAACTGCCACTAACGTCACTGCTGGGACTGTACGTGCAATGGCGACTGTGACCATTGAGTATGATTAATTTAGATTGATCTAAAGTTTCCATTCACCTCAAATTATGTAAATTTAATTTGAGGTTTTTTTATTTTTTAATTACTACATCACAGATTAATTAAAATAAGAAAAATAACGCACAATAAATTAAAATTTGAATTAAAAAACAATTCAGCATTAAAAATGCTAAATACAACACACTTTTAAAACCAAATTAATCAAACAGTTAAATTAATATTGCCTAAATTATATTTTTTATGATATTTAATAATTAATACATTAAATAAAGGCATAAAAGATGTATAAAATAATATATAAATTTAGCTTAATAATAGCTTTCTTAGGATTAGGTTCAATTGCGAATGCAGCAAATACGATTCAATTCAAAGGAAACATTATAGTGGAAACGTGTTCAATTTCACAAAAAACAAAAGATTGTGAAGGATTAAGCAATATTAAAGACAATATCAAAGTAAATACTCATAATTTATCAAGTCTGATAAATGAATCACAAAAAAATGAAACTGTTGAAATTAATTTAGTGAAGGAAAAAGACCAAAACAAAGCTGTATTAATGGTGAGTTATTATTAATTTATTTTTTTCAATAAAAAAAAGCTCATCACGCGATGAGCTTTTTTAGTATTTAGGTCTTTGTGCCCTTACATACAATATCCGCTATTTTTCCAGCAGATTCATTAAAAATATAAATTAGATTTGGATCTGTAACACATACTGATGCCTGAAATAAGTCTCTCACAAATATCCAAATATTAAATTGAGTATCTTGCTGTGAACTACTACGTTGAGTTTGAGCATATTGGTTCGCTGCATTCGTGAAAATGCTACTCCATTTTTGGCCAAATCCCTCAAGTTGCGCTTCCGAGTACCCTCTGAGATCAATTACTTGATCAACACGAGTAGAGTTAGGACTGTAAATAACAATAAATGGTCCATTTGAATACGCAATACTAGGATGTAGCTTGCTTAACTCACTTGCGGCAAGTGCATAATCATAGACCTTTAAAATCTGATTACAATCTGTCGTATCCTGAGGAATCTCTTGAGATACTGGTACTTTGGTAACGACTTGCTCCTCAATTGTCGCATTATAATAGTTAGATACGTCCTCGGTTGTCTCTAGCTGTACAAAGCCTTTACACAATGCCATGTTCAACTTTTTGGCATTTACACTATTTCTAAAGAAAATAGCTGCTGAAGGACGAATACTATTCGCAACTGGAGGTAAATCCGCTAAAGTTGTGGTGAACTGACGAGACATGTAATCAGTAGAACTAATAGGTGTGATTACCATTGCTGGTGGCGGGGCTGGTGCTGAAACAGGATGAGTTGCATGGCTAGTAACAGTATGAACTTTTTCGATAGTATTAACTTTACATCTACTACCAGACTCAAATTCGATTTCAGTTAGACCAATCAGCTTTGTTTTCTTAATATCTTGATCAACACCTAAAAACTTAACTTTGTAGGTAGTACTATTATCAGACACAAATTTCTGACACTCTGGAGACTTGATATAAGCAATTCTTTCTTCTGTTATGAAAAATAAATCCTCTCCATCTTTCTCGAGAGTACCAGACACCTCTGCAAAACTTGAACTTGTAACAGTTGCAAGAAGCACACCTAGCCATATCCTTTTATGTATTAGCATTACACCATCCAAAAATAAATTTACATTTTGTAGCTAATTTAATACATAAGCGTTGTTATTGAAATTAGAACGATGAGGTTTTTTTGAATTAGTAGTAATTTTTTATTAACACAAACTGAATAGCCACCAAAATTCTAGACACACATAA
>NZ_MELG01000080.1:0-11021 GCF_001767535.1 Acinetobacter sp. GWC1_38_13
TCATGAGAAAGCCCATATAAATGGGTAGAGTACAAGTTGCTGTAGAAGCATTTTTAATTCGTCTGATCACAGATACTTTATAAGGTATTTTAATACTTTTTTGAATCCGTCAATGCGTAAGTCCTAGATTCCATGAAATATCAGAAATTAAACCGTTTTTCAGATTCTGAATTCAAGCGCTTGGTTGGCGTACCTCGACCAGTTTTTAGTGAAATGGTCGAAGTTTTAAAAGAAGCAGAATCACTTAAAAAGAAATCTGGGCGTCCTCATACTTTAGCTATAGAGGATCAATTATTATTAACACTCAATTACTTACGGAATTACAGCACTCAATTGGAATTGGCTGCAAATTACCATATCGCTGAAAGTAATGTGAATCGAACCATTAAAAAGGTTGAAGATGCATTAATGAAATCAAGGCGTTTTACCCTGCCAAAACGAAGCATTACCACAGCAGACGAACAATTTAACTGGGTAATTATTGATGCGACAGAATGTTCAATAGAACGCCCGAAAAAAAAATCAGAGTAAGTTCTACAGTGGTAAAAAGAAGAAACATACGTTAAAAGCCCAAGTAATCTATCATCCGAAGAGCAAACAAATCATAGGAGTAGATATATCGTCTGGCAGTCAGCATGATATTAAATTGGCAAGAAAAACAGTTAAGAAATTCAAACATTGTGACTATGTTATGACCGATTTAGGGTACTATGGGTTAGAGCAAGATGGCTTTAAATTATTGATGCCAATAAAGAAAAAGAAGAATTTCCCCTTATTTGATGCTGAGAAAAATTACAATAAAATGATTGGAAAAATACGAGTTGTAATCGAACATATTAATAATCAATTGAAAAGATTTAGAATACTAAGTGAACGCTATCGAAATAGACGAAAAAGATTCGGTTTACGCATTAACTTAATCGCTGCACTGGTAAACCGGATGAACTTGCAATAACGACTTTCGCAAGAGGTCTAATGAATAATAAATATCATCCGCTCACTAAAAATATTCTAGTACAGTCTGTAAAGGCAGTTTAATCTAAACTGTCGGTAGTATTTTCAAGGCTTGAAACGTTCAAAATATCTACAAAGTGGCTAAAATTTGAAACATAATTCTAAAAGGTCACAGCATTACAAAGAACATGAGACAAAATAAAAAATGGGAGCTAAAAGTCCCATTTTTTTTGTGACTTTCGCATAAGCTCTATGATGTTAATTTGAATAGCCACCGATTTTGTAGACACCTTTTAGTTAGATAAAATGGCTAATTAACGAGGTGCTTATGAGCAGTAAACGATACCCTGAAGAATTCAAAATTGAAGCAGTAAAGCAAGTCACTGAGAAAGGTCATAGTGTGGCCGAAGTTGCTGCACGTTTAGGAACCACCACACATAGTCTGTATGCCTGGATTAAACGTTATGATCCACAGAAGCCCAAGATCACAGAATCTAATAATCCAAGTGCAGAATTGGCAAAGTTAAAAAAAGAGCTGCAACGGGTTACTGAAGAAAGGGACATATTAAAAAAAGCCGCGGTGTACTTCGCAAGCCAGTCCAAATGAGGTACGCCTTTATTCAGGACAATCAGCACATATGGCCTGTTCGTCGTTTATGTTCAACTCTGGATGTTCATCACAGTGGTTATTACGCCTGGCTAAAGCAACCTACCAGTAAAACTGCCAAGAAACGGCAACAGCTTTCAGGATTAATTAAACAGTTCTGGCTGGAATCTGGCGGAGTCTATGGCTATCGCAAGATTCACTGTGATTTGAAAGATGTTGGCGAAAGTTGCGGGATCAATCGAGTACATCGGCTCATGAAGGTGAATGGTCTCAAATCACAGCGAGGCTATCGTAAACCTAGAGCTCATGCTGGTACTCCAGCTGTTGTTGCTGTAAACACTTTAGACCGCCAATTTAATCCAACGCAGCCGAACCAATTATGGGTCACTGATATTACCTATATCCGTACTCATGAAGGGTGGCTATATCTCGCAGTTGTGATTGACCTATTTTCGCGTCTTGTTGTTGGCTGGTCGATGAAATCCAGAATCACGACAGACCTGGTTTTAGATGCATTATTGATGGCTTTGTGGCGAAGAAACCCAAAGAACAAAGTCCTAATCCATTCTGACCAAGGCAGCCAATACACCAGTCATGAATGGCAGACATTTCTCAAGCATCATAATCTTGAAAGTAGTATGAGTCGTAGAGGAAATTGCCATGACAATGCTGTTGCAGAAAGCTTCTTCCAGCTATTAAAGCGGGAACGAATTAAAAAGAAAATCTATGCAACTAGAACTGAAGCAAGATCCGATATCTTTGAATATATTGAGATGTTCTATAATTCAAAACGCAGACATGGTTCCAATGGTCAGCGTTCTCCATTAGATTATGAAAAGGCCCATCAAAAGATGGTTAGGTGTGTCTAGAATTTTGGTGGCTATTCAATTTAAAAAAACTAAAAACAGGGATAGAAAATTTTCGCTAAAGACCTTTTTGATTTTTCGATTTATAAAAAATATTGCTTTTTTTATACTATGGGGTACTATAGTATAAAAGCTAGCAAATAAGGAGGTCTGATGCCTAATCAGGTTGAAGACAAAAAAAAGATTCTTCTACGCGTCAGAAGGATCAAAGGTCAGACGCAAGCGATTGAAAAAGCGTTAGAAGACAATGTGGAATGTGGTGCAATTCTGCAACAAATATGCTCTGTGCGTGGTGCTATTAATGGTTTAATGAATGAAATGCTGGAGGTTCATTTAAAGGACACTTTAGTATCAGGTGAAACCACAGAACAACAACGAAAAGAAGAATTGGCTGAAATCGCCAAGATTCTAAAATCATATTTAAAATAGATCTGTATAAGGAGTTATTCCATGAAGTCACGTGCTGCTGTTGCGTTTGGTCCTGGTCAACCTCTTCAAATTGTTGAAGTTGATGTTGCACCACCGAAGAAAGGTGAAGTATTAATCAAGATTTCCCATACTGGTGTGTGTCATACTGACGCATTTACTTTATCTGGCGATGATCCTGAAGGTGTTTTTCCTGCTATTCTCGGGCATGAAGGTGCTGGTGTTGTAGTTGAGGTTGGTGAAGGCGTGACTAGCGTCAAACCAGGTGATCACGTCATTCCACTTTACACTGCTGAATGTGGCGAGTGCCTATTCTGTAAATCTGGAAAATCGAACTTGTGTATTTCCGTTCGCGAAACTCAAGGTAGAGGTGTAATGCCGGATGGTACCACTCGTTTTTCCTACAATGGTCAACCGATTTACCACTATATGGGCTGCTCAACGTTCAGTGAATATACGGTAGTGGCAGAAGTATCATTGGCTAAAATCAATCCTGAAGCCAATCACGAACATGTCTGCTTACTGGGTTGTGGGGTAACAACGGGTATCGGTGCAGTACACAACACGGCTAAAGTACAAGAAGGTGATAGTGTTGCGGTCTTTGGTTTAGGTGGTATTGGTCTGGCAGTCGTACAAGCCGCACGTCAAGCTAAAGCAGGGCGTATTATTGTGGTTGACACGAATCCAGATAAATTTGCGCTGGCAAAAGAGTTTGGTGCAACGGACTTCTTAAACCCTAAAGACTACGATAAACCAATCCAGCAAGTCATTGTTGAAATGACTGGTTGGGGTGTAGATCATTCATTTGAATGTATTGGCAACGTGAATGTGATGCGTGCAGCCCTTGAAAGTGCACACCGTGGCTGGGGACAATCCGTAATTATTGGTGTAGCTGGCGCAGGTCAGGAAATCTCTACCCGTCCATTCCAACTGGTTACTGGTCGTAAATGGTTAGGTTCTGCTTTTGGTGGCGTAAAAGGTCGCACGCAACTTCCAGGAATGGTTGAAGATGCCATGAAAGGTAAAATTCAATTAGAACCATTTGTGACACATACGATGGGCTTGGATCAGATCAATGAAGCCTTTGATCTAATGCATGAAGGTAAGTCAATTCGTACTGTAATTCATTACGATTAATTGCGTCAGACCTTATAGTTTTCCATGCATGTGCATCATGATTGATATGCATGGAATCCTCTAAAACGGCACATTATCTGTAAAACCGATCTATCTGTGTAGGCATCGTGTATAGGTTCAACCAACCAGCCTACATTTTAAATCTTAATCACTATTCTCTGTGGAGAATGTCAGACTCTTTGTTTACTCGATTTCTCATGAAGTCTTGCTCAACATAGGTAATTGATTATGGAAATAATTGAGAAACATGCTTCTTTTGGTGGATCGCAAGAAGTGTATCGCCATCAGTCAACAGCATTAAACTGCTCAATGAAATTCTCAATATATCTGCCACCTCATGACAAAGATGAGCGGTTGCCAGTTTTATATTGGTTATCAGGGCTGACTTGCAACGAACAGAACTTTATTACTAAAGCCGGAGCACAAAAGTATGCGGCTGAACATAAAGTCATTATTGTTGCACCAGATACCAGCCCACGTGGAGAGGATGTACCAGATCATGCAGATTATGATTTAGGCCAAGGCGCAGGATTCTATGTGAATGCAACACAAGCACCCTGGTCACAGCATTTCAAAATGTATGATTATATTGTGGAAGAGCTTAGAAATCTGATTAACCTAAATTTTCCGACCAATCAAGTCCAAAGCATTATGGGGCATAGCATGGGTGGTCATGGTGCATTAGTCATTGGGTTAAAAAATCCTGAGCTGTATAAAAGTATTTCTGCTTTTGCACCAATTGTTGCACCTAGCCAAGTACCTTGGGGGAAAAAGGCTTTTACACACTACCTAGGTGAAAACGAAACTTTATGGAAAAGCTATGATGCGATTGAATTAATCAAAAACGCTGAAGTTCATTTACCTATTTTAGTCGACCAGGGAACAGCTGATGATTTTCTTGAAGAACAGTTAAGGCCTAAGCTTCTGAGTGATATTTGTTTGGAACAAGAATATCCTCTTACACTTAATCTAAGAGAAGGGTATGACCATAGCTATTACTTCATTGCGAGCTTTATAGAGAAACATATAGAGTTTCACGGCAAATTCCTAGCAAAATAACTTTCATAGATATGAGGATATACATGTTGTTCTTGAATGCTACTTGAGCAATATTTTTTGATTCAAATGTTAATGATATTAACTTGAATAAATTCATAGCATTATGTCGAAATAAAAACCTAAATTTTGGCTCAGCTATGGAAAATTGTTTTTAACTTTTATACAACAAAACTTTCTGACATGCATACATTAGCAATGTCAGATTCAGTTTGAATTCTAATCAATTGTGGAGTTTTAGTCATGCTTAAAACAGCTTTATATGTCCGTCTTGAAGCTAAACCGGGTAAAGAAGACGAAGTGGAAGCTTTCCTTAAAGGCGGTTTACCTATTGTAATGGAAGAACCTGCGACAGTTGCGTGGTTTGGCCTACGTCTTGGACCTACAACATTTGGTATTTTTGATGCATTTCCTGATGAGGCGGGTCGCCAAGCACATTTATCTGGCAAGGTTGCAGCTGCTTTGATGGCTCAGGCCGAAGATCTATTCTCAGAGCCACCGTCTATTGAGAAAGTAGATGTTTTGGCGAGTAAACTACCAGGTTAAACCGACGCTTAAATGTATGAGGGTGCTGCCTGAAATTTTGAATGAAAGGCAGCACTTCAACCCTGTGAGGTTTGTCAGAGGCTTTTTATTCAAGTTGGGCTACTTTATTTATTGGCTTAATCTCATCATTTAAATGGGTCAATATCCAAAACAGGGCAGGGTAAATAAACGAATGCAACTATTTACATGCTTTATATTGAACCAATCTATCTAATTTACTGTCGCATTTGTACATCTGCTAAACCGTGCCAATCTGCTTTTAAAATATTTAATCATTGCTATTTTGTATGAGCCATTCACTGTTTTAGCCAATGCGTTCACGACCATGTCAGTAGTCATACGTGTTGATACCTTTCATCCAACAATCGCTCGTGAAAATAAATCAATAATCAAAGTGGTATAGAACAAGCCTGAATGTGTTTAACCATCACTCAAGTCGGCAAGCTAAAATAATTTTTTTATAAAAAATAGACGACTGGTCTATTTTTATGTATAGTTAGCACATGGTGCAGTCAAAAGCCGCAGTATTGTCCAATTTTTTAAAGTTTATTTGATGAATAACGGTGGTTTTTCAAATCAATTAGCTGATCATCCTAGGATAAAAATATGCTGAATTTTAACTTTTATAATCCGACCCGCATTATTTTTGGTGGCGATACAATAGCTAAAATCAATGACTATGTGCCTACAGATGCAAAAGTATTAATGTTATTTGGTGGTGAAAGTGCACGTAAGAATGGTACTTTAGCTGAGGTGCGTGAAGCATTAGGTGCAAGAGAAATTCATGAATTTGGCGGAATTGAGCCGAATCCGAGTTATGAAACCCTCATGAAAGCTGTAGAGCTGATTCGAGAACAAAAGATAGATTTCTTGATGGCTGTCGGTGGTGGATCGGTAATTGATGGTACTAAATTTATTGCAGCAGCAGTCAATTATACAGGGGATACATGGGAGATTTTAGAAACCCATGGTACTAAGATTACTCAAGCTTTGCCTTTTGCGAGTGTACTCACCCTTCCGGCAACTGGTTCAGAAATGAATAGCGGTGGGGTAGTCAGCAGAAAATCGACCCAAGCCAAATTGTCATTTAGCAGCCCCTATGTTTTTCCGCAATTTTCCGTACTGGATCCAAATAAAACTTTTAGCTTGCCGACGCGCCAGTTAGCAAATGGCGTGGTCGATGCATTTGTTCATGTCATGGAACAGTACATAACTTACCCTGTCAATGCACAAGTACAAGATCGTTTTGCCGAAGGTCTATTGCAAATGCTGATTGAGATTGGACCGAAAATCTTGGACGATTCAGCAGATTATGACACGCGTGCGAATTTGATGTGGGCTGCTAGCATGGCACTGAATGGGCTAATTGGAGCTGGTGTACCACAAGATTGGTCAACCCATTTGATTGGGCATGAGCTCACGGCTTTACATGGTATTGATCATGCTCGTACCTTGGCCATTGTGTTGCCCGCCAATCTACAAGTGCGTCGTCAAGAGAAACGAGAAAAATTACTACAGTATGCAGCCCGTGTCTGGCAGATTGTCGAAGGTGATGAAGAACAACGTATTGATACTGCTATTGCTCGTACTCGAGCTTTCTTTGAGCAACTTGGATTGCCGACTCGTCTTAGCGATTATGGACTGGGGGAGACAGATATTGAGATCATCATTACGCAACTTAAATCACACAATCTTACACAGCTAGGCGAACATAAAAATGTTTCATTAGAGATCAGTCGCCAAATTCTCGAGATGAGCATCTAAGCTAAATGCGCGTATTTGGCATGCTCTGACCCTGTAACAATGCTCCTCAATCATGAAAATTATCGGAGAAATAACATGAAAATTTTAATCGTTTTAACCTCACATGATCAACTTGGCAATACTGGTAAGAAAACAGGTTTCTGGCTAGAAGAACTTGCTGCACCGTATTACACCTTTATTGACTCTGGTGCTGAAGTTACGCTGGCGTCGCCTCAAGGTGGGCAACCACCACTAGATCCGAAAAGTAATTTAGCCGATGCGCAAACTGAAACTACTCATCGGTTTGAAGCTGATCCAACTGCAATGCAAGCATTGGCACAGACGCATAAACTTAGCGAAATTTCTGTAGCTGATTATGACGCAGTGTTTTATCCAGGCGGGCATGGCCCATTGTGGGATTTAGCAGAAGATCCGATTTCAATTTCTCTGATTGAACAGGCGATTCAGTCTGGCAAACCTGTTGCAGCAGTGTGTCATGCCCCAGGTGTTCTTCGTCATGTAAAAACCAGTGATGGCAAGCCTTTGGTCAGCGGTAAATCTGTGACAGGTTTTAGCAATACTGAAGAAGAAGCGGTAGGATTGACCGAAGTTGTACCGTTTTTAGTCGAAGATATGCTCAAAGAAAAAGGTGGTCATTATTCTAAAGCGGGTGACTGGCAAGTGTATGTCCAAGTAGATGGCTTACTCATTACTGGACAAAATCCTGCTTCTTCTGCTGCAACCGCCAGTGCACTCCTTGAATTGTTAAATAAGGAGTAGCCCATGTCTGCGTATGTGGTATTTACCCGTGAGCAAACTACGGACGCTGAGGAACTGGCGCAACAAGCAAAATAACCCTCACTTAATGGTGAAGGGCCTGAGTGAATAGCTTTCCTTCCTTTATTTTTCTATATACAGGAAGGAAGGTTATTTTTTTAGGGGCTTAGGAAGTTACCATACTTTGTAATATGTTTAACTTCCTAAGCCCCTTTAATTTTTATGAATCTTCACTTTTTAATAGAAATTTAGTTGCTCTTAGAGCTTGATGTAATGGCGTTTTATCTTTTTGCAACTTAGTCAGTAATGCTGCACCTAACCACATTTGGTAAAGTACTTGTGCCAACGTCGAGGCCTCAGTATCTGCTTGGATAGACTGATCCTGTTTTCCCAAATCAATTAAAGCAGCAATCCGTTCGATTACATCATCGACGCCAGCGGACATAATGGAGCGCATATCTTCAGATAGATCGGCAACTTCTGCGGCAAGTTTCACAATTAAACAGCTATCCGCCCAACCACACTGTGTTTCAGGATCTTCTATCCATAAATTAAAATACTCAATCAGCTTTTGATAAGGGGATTTATCGCTACGCCATACATCATTTAAACGGACTTGATAATTATCCACATAATGCTGCACCAATTCACATCCGAAAGCTTCCTTAGATTGGAAATAATGATAAAACGAGCCTTTAGGGATCTCACAGCTCTGTAAAATTTCCTGTAATCCTACACCAGTAAAACCTTTATGCAAAATCAGGTCTGAACTGGTGTTAAGAATGTGTAAGCGCTTCGCTTCAGACTTTTTAATAGGATTAGGCTTCATATTAATTGTTTACTCTATTGTAAAAATAGACCAGTCGTATTGTTTTTTATTATAACTCATCTACAATGGGTGTAAAGAAATTTTAATCATAATTTTTGATTGTTAAGAGAAATACTTCTAAATAAAACATGGAGTTATATGTGTGAAAACAGTTATTAATCAACGCATCGTTTTAGCTAAACGGCCAGTGGGTGAGCCAAAACACAGCGATTTTCGTATTGAACAAGTTGAACTCAATGAACTTAAACAAGGCGAGATATTGTTAAAAACCATTTACTTGTCACTCGATCCTTATATGCGTGGTCGCATGAGTGATGCTCCTTCATATGCAGCACCGGTTGAAATTGACGAAGTGATGGTCGGTGGAACAGTCAGTCAAGTGGTGGCCTCTAAAAACCCAAAATTCAAAGAAGGCGAGTGGGTTCTTTCAGGAAATGGCTGGCAGAGCTACGCAATTTCTAATGGGACAGCATGTCAAAGCTTAAGTATGCAACCTGAACATCCATCTTGGGCATTGGGTATTTTGGGAATGCCAGGATTTACTGCTTATATGGGGCTGTTGGACATTGGTCAGCCTAAAGCCGGTGAAACTTTAGTCGTTGCAGCTGCAACGGGACCTGTTGGTGCTACGGTTGGACAGATTGGCAAAATTAAAGGTTGTCGCGTGGTTGGCGTCGCGGGCGGGGTTGAAAAATGCCGTTATGCTGTAAAAGAACTCGGCTTCGATGCTTGTATCAATCATCATGATGAAAATTTTGCAGAACAATTACAACAAGCAGCTCCCAACGGTATTGATATTTATTATGAGAATGTGGGGGGTAAAGTGTTTGATGCGGTATGGCCATTGCTTAACTCTGCGGCACGTGTACCGGTGTGTGGTGTGGTTTCCCAGTATAACGCTACCGAGCAAGCACAAGGGCCAGACCGTTTACCGGGCTTTATTTCCACCCTTTTAAAAAAGCGTATTCGCATGCAAGGCTTTATTATTTTTGATGATTATGGCAGTCAGTATCCGGAATTCTATCAGCAAATGTCTGAATGGTTGAAAGAAGGAAAAATCAAATATAAAGAGCATATGGTGCAAGGTTTAGATAACACGATCAATGCTTTCAATGGTATGTTGAAAGGCGAAAACTTTGGCAAAGTGGTTGTAAAAATTTAAAAAATAGGAATTATCATGATTACACTACATCATTTAGATCAATCACGTTCTTTTCGTATCTTGTGGTTACTTGAAGAAATCAAGCAGCCCTATGAGCTGAAACGCTATTATCGTGACTCAAGCACGCATTTGGCCCCTGAATCTTTAAAAACCATCCATCCTTTAGGGAAATCTCCAGTATTGGAATGGGATGGCAAAGTTATTGCAGAGTCAGGCGCAATCGTTGAGTTATTAATTCAGCAAGTTGCGCCGCATTTAGCACCAGATATGGATGAACCTACCTATGTCGATTATCTACAGTGGATTCATTTCTCAGAAAGCTCTGCCATGCTGCCATTTTTGTTAAAAACGTTTAATGCGATAGAAACCAAGCAGGGTACGAAGTTGGTATTTCTAGAAAATTATACTCAAGTTGAGTTCGATAAAGTATTTAGCTATTTAAATGAATATTTAAAAGATAAAGAATTTCTAGTGGCAGACCGTTTAACCGGTGCTGACTTTATGATGGGCTTTGGACTACATGCTTTAGTTCATCATATGGGACAAGGTGAAAATTATCCGCATATCCAACGTTATGTAGCAGGTTTAAGCCAACTACCTAGCTGGCAAGCCGCAGTACAAATTGAACAAAATGGTGTGAAAAGTCAAAAATAGCAAGATTGATTTTTTAAAGGCAATTTAGAAAAAGAATCGTGCTTGACAAGTACATCTAGTTAAAAAATAAGCTGACATATATTTAAGTAAACGCCTAATGAATTTCATCGGGCGTTCTCTATTTTAAAGATAAGGAATTACCATTTGGACTGCTCCCAGTATCCTAGACATGAGACCGCCTCATTTTGAAGCTGTCTCAAATGCTTCTGGGCTCATTCCGTCGAGGTGCGAATGACGCCTGATTCGATTGTAAAACATCTCGAT
>NZ_MELG01000081.1:0-3577 GCF_001767535.1 Acinetobacter sp. GWC1_38_13
TTATCCTCATCACCGCCGATGGATGTGCATTCTACAGTATTTCAGTATGGTTGCAAGTGATTTATTGGAATTTATTTTAATATTTAAACTGATAGATTATTTTTTACACAAATAAGGCTGAAAATGTGGAATTTGGTCTAAGATTTGTTCAGTTTTACTTTTTTCTTGCCAATGCAAAGGTCGACAATCGATGTATTCACAATACCCACTCCCTTGATAGGACTGATTATTCCAAAATAAATCATAACTAAAACTACCAACATAACCCGCCGCTAGACCAAATTTATAATCGCCCCTACTCTGTCCGTGTAATTGAAAGATAACTTCTTCATTTTCTTGATATTGCCAAATGAATTCACGTGGAAGATACATCTCACGTCCATTAGGAGTTTGAATCTTTGGATATACTCTAAGGGTATCAAAAACTACATTTCGATCATAAAGAGTCGAACCTTGTTGGCTGGTTTGAACCTCAATTCGAGAGAAAATTACGTTATTCCATTGGTTGCGCAATTCTGAAAGGATGACTTGAATTTCTTCATTAATATGAATGATTTGATATGTAAAAAAGTGAAAAGCAATAAAAGGTAAATATACCGCCCTTGCATGTTTTAAAATACCTTTGGTCTCAATCAAATATTTTTGATTTTTATAAACAATTTCCCCAACGCACTGACATTGTACATACCAGTAGTCAGCAACGCCCCAGTGCAATGCTGTATGATTTTCTATTTCAGAACAGATATTTACCCTTAAATCACAGCTAAATTCATTGTCATTTCGTTTGAAGTAATAGTTTGGAAAATCAACATGAATTTGATCAACATCTAAAAACTGATAAGAATCAGTCTCAAATTGACACTGTTCTTTTGCACTATAACTTTTTAGATGTCCAACTGTTGATAAGCTACTGCTTACCAACACTGTAGCTGTATCGATCGCAGTTGTGGAAATTGCACTTGGATTATAACAAATGGGAATACGAGGTTGCCCGATCAAACTAATGAAATTTACATAATGAAAAGGTGCAGGCAGATTGGGTAGAATCAAACCTTGATAAACAATTTTAAATAAACCTTTGGGTGGGTAAAAAGTTAAAGCATCTGACTTATTGAGGTTCAGCTGCTTTAATTGACTATTATTCATCAACAATGGCATGCCGAACCTCCTTTTATTTAGATTGTTATTTTGGAATCATTTTTTTTAGCTAATAGTGTCGTTACAAAACCAGACAACACATAGATGATACATACAACAAGTATCCCTACAGGAATATTGTAGGTGATTGCAGCAAAAATCAAGACTACAGGCAACATGACTACAAAAGGAACACGTTTGCGATCCATTTGTTTAAATGAATAGTATTTGATATTTGAAATCATAAGCAAACCAATCGAAACCATAATCACGGCGTTGATGATTTGTATTATGATGTCATTTAAATCAAATACCAGTGGATAATCTTGACTCACCCATACCATTGAAATAACGGTTACAGCAGCTAATGGACTTGCTATTCCTATAAAGTAACGTTTATCCACAACACCGATTTGTACATTGAAGCGTGCAAGTCGAAATGCTGCACAGGCTGTGTAAATAAAACAACAAGCTAGACCAATTCGACCCAAATCATTGAGACTCCAACTGTACATCAAAATAGCTGGAGCTACACCGAAGGCTAATAAATCCGAAAGTGAATCATACTGTTCACCAAAAGCACTTTGTGCTCCGATTGCACGAGCAACTCGACCATCCAAACCATCTAACAATGCTGCTAAGAAAATCGCATAAATAGCTTGAGTGAAATTACCATTCATACTAGCGATGATCGAATAAAAACCTGAAAGTAATGCCGCTGTTGTAATCAGATTTGGCCATAAATAAATGCCGCGTCTTTTAACTTTTTGCCCTTCATGCGTTTGTTCTTCTTCTTCGACTTCAAAGGTGATCCCATCAAAAGAAAGCTCTTCTTTCTTCAAATCAGAATCTGACTTAGGAGAATTTGTCATTATTTTCAATTCCTCGAGAATAGTTTGACATTGATGGGCTTATTCACCCACCAACCAACGCACTGCAGCATGACCACCATTTTCACTCATGCGTAAATGAGGGAAAAGCCATTGTAAGGCTTGATCTGCATCTTCTGAAAATTTCCAAGGTGGGTTAATCACCAATAAACCACAACCATTTAATCCAACTGGAGTATCATCTGGCCATACGCAAATTTCACAAATTAATTGGCGACGAATACCAGTCTTAAACATTTTCTTCTCAAAACGGTCAATCATCGCGCGATCTTTAATTGGATACCACACAGCAAAAACACCTGTCGGCCATTTTTTATGTGCAGCTTGTAACAACTCAACTAACTGAGGGAAATCTTTACGTTCGATTTCGTATGGTGGGTCAATCATGACCAATCCACGTTTTTCTTTAGGCGGAATGACACCCATCAAACCTTCATAAAAATCACGCTCATGTAAGCCCGCACGTTTATCGCGAATATTAAAATACAATTGTTGAAACACATCACGCTGCATTTCAAATATAGTTGCTTTATCAATATCACGCATGCCTTCAAGCGCAAACCAAGGTGAACCTGGATAAGCACCTTTACCTGAACCTGCACGCATATCTTCAACAATTTTAAGATATTGTTTTACGCCTTCAGGTGCATTACGTTTAATCGAATCGTCAAGCTTGACCAAACGATGGATACCCGTTAAAAACTCACCTGATTTTTGTGCTTCAGACGTAGATAAATCATATTTACCTGCACCGCCATGGGTATCTATATATCGATAAGGTTTATCTTTAGCATTTAAACGAGCGAGCAGTTGAAGCAAAAGTACATGCTTCATAACATCGGCAAAGTTACCCGCATGGAAATGGTGACGGTAATTCATGTTGACAATTATTCCTCAATTCAAAGGGTAGTTTATCACGAATGAAAAAAGTATTCTTTAGCGTTGATGTGATCGACTAAGATCATACAGCCTCTTCACCAAGATCTATTGGAAATATATGCAGCAAAGTTCTCTTCCTGAATCGTGGGATTTAGATAAAGTTTTGGATGATTTAAATGAATCAGGTTTTGCCGTTATAGATAATGTTTATTCTGCTGCATTTGTAAACTCCCTAGTAAACGAATGCAATTCACATCTTGCTGAGTTCAGAGCTGCAGGCATTCAAAATGGTATTGTGAGTCATATACGTAGCGATCATATATTGTGGATTGATGAACAATTACCGATCGCGCAACAACATATTAATGCATTAAAGAACTTGTCTCAGTTATTAAATCAAGCGTTTTATTTGGGAATCAAAGAAGTAGAAGCTCATTTTGCTTGTTACAACGCAGGTGAGTTTTATGCATTACATCGAGATAATCCTCAGAAAAAGAATGATCGCATGATTTCAACTGTTTTTTATTTACATGAACAGTGGCAAGAAGACTTTGGCGGTCAGTTACGCTTGCAAGATAAAAATGAACAATGGCATACCATTGAACCATTGCCTAATCGGCTTGCTATCTTCCAAAGTGATTTACTACATGAAGTGTTGCTTTCAAAACAGC
>NZ_MELG01000081.1:3585-35783 GCF_001767535.1 Acinetobacter sp. GWC1_38_13
TCAATTACAGCATGGTTACGCAGTGGAAATTCGCTTTGGAATGCCTAAACCTTTAAATTGCAAAATAAAGCCTTATATATGCATGCATAGATCAAGGTTTTGGATAAACTGATGTCAAATGAAACGAAACATGTAGTAAATCGAATTGGTAAAACAGACCAACTCTATTTAAGTGAAAATACACCTGAACTTGCTTTAGAAAGAGCTGACTTACGTCTGCAATTGGTTGTACTCAGTCATGTCCGTCAAGAACAATTGCATTTCTTGCAAGAAGCCATCGTGCTACTTGAGCAAGCTCGAATTGAATTTGAGGAAATGCCATTAAGCCTTTATCTTGATCTCTCGTTGAATTTAGCCAAAGCTTATATGATTTATTTTGAGCTAACCAAAGAACAACGTTTTGCGATTATTACACAGCAAATCCTAAAGCCTCTCGCTCACTACGATCATCTAGATATTTACTTCTTTTTGGCTTATGCATCTGCAAGTAAAGAAGAGTTTGCGATGACTCGACATTGGTTAAAAAAATATGTGGCATGTGTAGATCACGACTTGCAGTTGTTAAATGCACATCCAGCTTTTAATCAAGCCCGCCAAGAAGAATGGTTCATAAGTTTAATCCATAAAAAAGCTCACTGATGTGAGCTTTTCTTATTAAGTTGTACTATCAACATGTAGTTGCTGATTCAACTCATCTATCACGATAGCCCATTCATCATCTTTATCCCAATGACTCTTAAGAAAGTCTCGTTGCCCAGCACTCCAAAAATCAGCTTCGTGTAATTTCTGGCTAGCACTCAATTGATGAGTTTTAATAAAGTTTTCCATCGAAACTTCATCTGCATCAAGCCCCAATTGTTCAAATAAAAGTTCAAGTGTTGGTTGTTGTTCAAACATTTTTTCTTCTCCTTAGGTAAAACCCATCTAATAAATAATCTAACAATAAACTGTATTAACTTGCAGGCATATCTCTATATTTTCTTGTTGTATTTTGTTTCTTAAAATAAAAAAGCACTCTACAAGAGAGTGCTTTTCATAATTTATCAAAATGACAAATTATTTAACCATGTCAGCAATCGCTGCACGTTCTTCTTCTAACTCGTTAAGAGTGAAGTTGATACGGTCACGGCTGAATTCATCAATTTCTAAACCTTGAACGATTTTGTATTCACCGTTTTCAGTTGTTACAGGGAAACCAAACATTACACCTTCAGGAATTCCATAAGAACCGTCAGAAGGAATACCCATAGTTACCCATTTGCCATTTGTACCTAACGCCCAATCACGCATATGGTCAATTGCAGCGTTTGCAGCAGAAGCAGCAGAAGACAAACCACGTGCTTCGATGATCGCAGCACCACGTTTACCAACTGTTGGAAGGAATACATCTTTATTCCATTCAGCATCGTTGATTTTGTCTTTTAAGCTTACACCATTTGCAGTTGCAAAACGGTAGTCAGCATACATAGTTGGAGAGTGGTTACCCCAAACAGTCATGTTCTCGATGTCAGAAACTGCAACGCCAGCTTTTTGAGCAAGTTGAGTTAATGCACGGTTGTGGTCAAGACGCAGCATAGCTGTGAAGTTTTTCGCTGGAAGATCTGGAGCAGATTTCATTGCGATGTAAGCATTTGTATTTGCTGGGTTACCAACAACTAATACTTTAACATCACGGCTAGCAACTTTATTTAAAGCTTGACCTTGACCAATGAAGATCTCGCCATTTACTTTCAATAAGTCAGCACGTTCCATACCAGGACCACGTGGACGTGAACCTACTAATAACGCATAGTCAGCATCTTTAAATGCAACTTCTGGATCATCAGTCCCGATCATGCCTGCCAATAATGGGAAAGCACAGTCATCAAGTTCCATCATTACGCCTTTAAGCGCTTGTTGAGCTTTCTCAAAAGGAACTTCAAGCAATTGTAAAATTACAGGTTGATCTTTACCTAACATTTCACCGCTAGCGATACGGAATAATAAGCTATAACCAATTTGACCTGCAGCGCCTGTAACGGCAACACGAACGGGTTGCTTCATGTGATATTCTCCAATGAGATGCGTTAGCACGATTGAATTCTTTTGTTATTCAACCGAATTATCATAAACGGCAAAGATTGTACTCTAAAGCGAACGCAGATGCATGTAAAAGAGAATGGATTTCAACAAAAGTCTGATAGAAAATACAAATTAATTCAGAAAAAAAGCTTAATAACTTCCTTTAATTGTAAATTCACTTGGACATCCTGTGACCACATGACTCGAACACTGTTTGTACTGACCGTTTTTCTGATAGCACACTCGAATCTCAGTCAAAATAGAGTCAAATTTGGATGCTTGGCAAGTAAATCGAATTCCATTGGGTGGTAGAGAAGGATTTAGTTTAGTGAATTGCTGCCTTAAATTTTCTTTTTGTACTTCAATCGTATTAGGGCTAGTCAAATCAGCAGGTATTTTTAACCGTTCCGCAAAATTAATAATCGTTCTGAAATATTGACTCGCATTCATTGGCACACAGCCACCGACATTTTGCCAAAGTTGTACCCGTGCATTTTCATCAGGCATCACACGTGCAACCACTTTAGCTTGTAGGGGGGATAATTTAGCCGATGATTTTGTTTGACAGTCTCGACCAACAGGAACTTCAGGTAATAAACTTGAGATCGTCAAAGAATAACCTTCTAAACATTTACGTTGTTTTTGGCGTGAAGAATCAAATGAACAGACAGCAGGTGTCATTTGGACATGCATCACATATCCAGCAATATCAGCTTTGTCCGCTGCATATAATGGAACAGCAAATGAAAGAGCTAAATAACAGATTAGTATCTGTATAGCCCTAAACATTGATTCCTTCATCAAGCACATTGATTTCATCAAATACAAAAACTTCATTATCTCAAGTTCAACGATGCCATGCGTTAAGGTTCATTACGTACAGGAATAATACTCATACGTTTTTCCAGAGATTGAGGTCCCTGCCCTAACACTACCCCATAGTGTGTTGCATTGGTCATGACATGTTTTACATAGTCACGTGTTTCTAATAAAGGAATTGACTCAGTGTATTGATCAGCCGAAATTGGTTGAAAATCAGGTTGCCAACGACGTGCACGATTTGGACCAGCATTATAACCCGCTGTCGCAAGCACTGCATTTCCGCTCAATTGACCATGAATCATCGAAAGATAAAATGTCCCATATCGAATATTCGTGTTCATTTCACTCAATGCCGCAGGGTTATAGGTTTCTCCCATTTGTCGAGCAATCAATTTGGCCGTGTTTGGCATGATCTGCATCAAACCACCAGCCCCGACATGCGACCTCGCTGTGGTCACGAATCGACTTTCTTGGCGCATTAAACCATACGCCCAAGCTGGATCAATACCAGCATTGTAACTATGACTAGTCACATTACTACGATGCGGCGTTGCAAAACGGTAGGTATCATTGTGTCGAGTGCTGGTTCGATCAGCCGCATAAATTGCTCGATCATACCAGCCCATATCATGTGCGCGCTTAGCAGCCGCCAATAATAAACCATCGTCTTTTTGTAGATAAGCCTGTCTGACAGCCCAGTTCCATTCTCTATTGGTATAATTGGCAGGAGCATTAATATCACGTAAAGCGAATGCACGTCTAAAGTGAATATTTTGGTTTAAACGCTGAATATCTTGTGCGCTTGGTTGTTCATTATAAGGTTGATGATTGTATCGCTCACCTAAACGATCTTTAGCAAGCAAGTTGTGATAATCATCACCAGCTTGCGCTAGTTTGCGATAAATTTGTTGAGCTGCTAACTTCGAGTCTTTGTCATTTCTTTGCTCTGATGCGCGAGCCAACCAATATTGCCAACGATCTTCTTGTTTTTGTGTGACCGACATTGAGTCTACTGCACGAATTACACTTTCCCATGCACCAAATCGCACCGCTTGACGCGCATAAATTTCAGCTTCTTCAGGACTAAATGGATAACCATAACTCTTATCAAATGCATTTAATACTTCACGATTAAAACCATTTTTCATTACAGTTGTACCACCAACATAGCCGATAGTACGATACAAATATTTTTGTACTGGACTTGGTAAATCTTGAGCAACACGTTGCACATTGCCTAAAGCATTAGTTAAATCACTATCTGCTACGCGACCTAACGCAAAAATTAAATAGGCGTAATCCGCGTCATTGGCTTTTGGCGCACTCCATAGGTACGCGAGAGGATTAGATTGAATTTGATTAAACTGGGCCAGAGATAAACTTAAACCCATAGTTTGTGCAGTTGCGATTGCTTGCCCCGACTGACCAGCTCTAAGTTGTCCCCATAAACGTTGTTGACGATCTTGAGCAGTCATTAAGGGGCTTGATAACATCATACGCCCCAAACCATTACATGATTCAGGTTGGGTATTTGTTGCCAACCAAATATCCTTATATTCTGCATAAACCAAACTATCCCCAGTTTGAGCTCGAACCTGCGCCACAGCACAACTTTCGTCTTGATCAGGGTTCGTTACATAACTGAGGACTGGTTTTGCCTCACTAAAGTTCGCTTGTTTTACCTTTTCTTCAACATAATCTGCTGCTAACTTTTCAGCCATTGCAGACTTTGGATAACGTTGCGCAAAATTGATAATTGAAGATGCTGGCTGAAACCCAAGATTACTATTCAATTTCCAATATTCTGGGTAGTAACCCAAAACATCATTTTGCATCTCATATTGGTACTGATCGAGCAATGCGGTATTCCCCGCATTCGCAGCACGTAAAGCATCATTAAACTGATCATCTAAAGCATAAACAGACGAACACGCAAGCAAACCACCAACAACAAAACTACGTTGTAAGATTTTCTTGTTATTTAGTTTTATTTTGAGGTGTGGAACTGAATTGTGTTGCTTATTCATCTTCATCGATACATTTGCCTAATTTCGCCTGCGATTATAGTTTAATAACTCTCAAGTCTTTCTATTGTTGTGTTATGTAACTTGCTGATTCATATTCATTAAAATTCACGTATTTTCATCCACAAAGTGTCCATTTTAGTCATTTTTTTATTCTCAGCGTACATTCAAAAATGCTGCTATAATCCGCGGTTTGTTTAAATCCACCTCGTTTAGGAGCCTGCATGACGGTTCAAACATTCACTCCTAGTGCTACAAAAGCTGCCTCAGAAAACACTGTTACCCAGCCAACGCACACCACTGATGTTTCAATGAAGAAGTTATATATTGAAACTCAAGGGTGTCAGATGAATGAGTATGACAGTCATCGTATGGCAGATTTGCTTGGCGACTCACACGGCTACGTTCTGACCACAAATCCAAACGAAGCTGATATCTTGTTAATGAACACTTGTTCAATTCGTGAAAAGGCGCAAGAGAAAGTCTTTAGTGAGCTTGGTCGCTGGCGCAAACTGAAAGAACAAAATCCTGACCTAGTGATTGGTGTCGGTGGCTGTGTTGCTTCTCAAGAAGGTGACAACATTCAAAAGCGCGCACCTTATGTCGACATGGTATTCGGTCCACAAACCCTACACCGCTTGCCACAAATGCTTGATCAGCATCAAGCCCAAGTGGAAAAGCCAAAGAAAGAAAAAATCAAATTAGTTGATATTTCTTTTCCAGATATTGAGAAATTTGATTTCTTACCTGAACCACGTGTTGAAGGTTTTAAAGCATTTGTCTCGATCATGGAAGGCTGTTCGAAATATTGTTCATTCTGCGTAGTCCCTTACACACGCGGTGAAGAAGTTTCGCGCCCTCTCGATGATGTGTTAGCAGAAATTGCTGGATTGGCAGAGAAAGGTGTTCGTGAAATTAGCCTGCTTGGTCAAAATGTAAATGGTTATCGTGGTGAAACCTTTGAAGGTGGCATTTGCACATTCCCTGAATTACTGCGCTTAGTTGCTGAAATTCCAGGGATTGGTCGTTTACGTTATACCACCTCTCACCCATTAGAGTTTTCTGATGAGTTGATTCAATGTTATCGTGATTTGCCTCAGATGGTTTCGCATTTGCATTTACCTGTACAAAGTGGTTCAAACGATGTATTGCAAGCCATGAAGCGCAATCACACGATTGATGTCTACATCGATAAAATCGCAAAACTACGCAAAGTTCGCCCTGATATGCATTTATCAAGTGACTTCATTATTGGCTTCCCTGGCGAAACGGATGAGCACTTCGCTGAGACTTTGCAGTTTATTAAAGATTTAGATTTTGACCACTCTTATAGTTTCGTTTATTCAAAACGTCCTGGTACACCTGCATCTGAACTTCCTGATGACACTCCAGAGCAAGTGAAAAAAGATCGTTTAGCACAAGTACAACAAGTGATTAAACAATCTAGTATCGATAAAACTGATGCGATGCTGGGTAAAATTGAACGCGTACTGATTGAAAAAGTTTCTGATAAAGATCCAAATCTTCTGATCGGTACAGCGGACAACACTCGTCTTGTTACTTTTATCGGTGATGCAGCTTGGGTTGGACGTTTTGCTGAAATTGAGATTACTGAAATCAAAACTTTAAATTTAGTTTATGGTGAACTCTTGAATCTTGAACCTGACGTGGCGTAATGTAAGGGTATTCTTACAAGACAACATAAAGGGTTTCTCTTGACTGCAGCGATTCGACGTACAGTAACGTTCCCTGAAATTTCCATGGAACGTTTAAAAAGCATGCTCGGTGCGTATAACGGGCATTTAAAACAAATCGAACAACGTTTAGATGTCAAAATAACTCACCGAGGCGATGCCTTTTACTTAGACGGTGATATCGAAGCGGTCGAACGAGCCGAAGCACTTTTGCAACGGCTCTTTCAAGAATCTGAAATTTCTTCTCAAATCAGTGCGGATGTACTTCATTTAATGATTCAAGGATCTCAAACTGATCGTGAATTTTTGGATGACTCTGATCAAGAACATACTGGGCTTGATAACGTTTGGCTACAAACGCGTAAAGGCCGCATCAATCCACGTGGCGCAAATCAAAAACGCTATGTACAACGTATCTTACAAAGCGATATCTCCTTCGGTATAGGGCCTGCGGGTACAGGTAAAACCTATCTTGCAGTCGCTGCAGCAGTAGATATGCTCGAACGTAATGAAATTCAACGTATCTTACTGGTACGTCCTGCAGTTGAAGCAGGTGAGAAACTTGGTTTTTTACCAGGTGACTTAACTCAAAAAATTGATCCTTACCTTCGACCACTTTACGATGCCCTATATGAAATGCTGGGCTTTGAAAAAGTAGCTAAACTCATTGAACGCCAAGTGATTGAAGTAGCACCTCTCGCCTATATGCGCGGACGCACACTGAATCATTCTTTTGTCATTTTGGACGAAGCTCAGAATACAACGCCTGAACAGATGAAAATGTTCCTTACACGCCTAGGGTTCGGTTCAAGAGCGGTGATAACGGGTGACGTAACACAAGTGGATTTACCTCGTGGTCAGCAATCAGGTTTGGCTCATGCCTTACGTGTTCTTGAAAACGTCCATGAAATTCATATCACGCGCTTCCACTCTCGAGATGTAGTGCGTCACCAACTGGTACAAAAAATTGTCGAAGCTTATGAAGGCTGGGATAGCGAACAACAACGTTTGTCAGCAGAAGCTCGTGCTGAACGCAAAGCGAGACAAGAAGCACTGGTAGCAGAAAATGATGAGAAAGCTGACGCTCAACATTAATGAATATGCTTTTAGTGTGATATTAAAAAAAGGCACTTGAAATCTGTAGGCTCCATGGTCATTACCGAGTTAAGTATATGAGTGTGAGTAGCCTACAGTGATCTAAATGAGGATAGTTTTGTGTTTTGTCAGCAAACTTATGGATCATCAATTTTTTGAAAGATGGCACATGAAAAGACAAATGATGCAACAAATTGGATCAATATGCAGTAAAGCAATCCTCCAGTCTTCTTTCTATCCCATTGAGTTTCACTCTAAGTTTGTAGATGCAATTTATATTTAAGGATCTATTTTGAAAATCAATTTAAGTCTTCAACAAGACTTTCAAGCCAATGATTTACCATTGAAGCGTGGTCAAATCAAAAAACAAATTGAAACTGCATTACGTCATGTTGGTTTTGACGCAGATTGTGAGATTGGCATTGCTTGCGTTGATCTTACAGAAAGTCATGAACTGAATTTGCAATACCGAGAGAAAGACAAACCAACCAATGTCTTATCTTTTCCAAGCGATATTCCAGAAGAAATGCTCAGCTTACTCGAAGCAGAGCCTTTAGGTGACTTGGTCATCTGTATTCCTGTTGTGTTACAAGAAGCAGCAGAGCAACAAAAAACACCAAGTGATCATTTCACTCACTTACTCGTGCATGGGATTTTACATTTACTCGGCTACGACCATGAAACCAGTGAAGCCGAAGCTGAAGAAATGGAAGCTTTGGAAATTGAGATTCTGAAAAAACTTGGGATCAGTAATCCTTACCAAGCTGATGAAAATTAAGCCTGAGTCCTATGTATATCGTTATTTTTAAAGCCACCATTAGACAATTGGATTCTACTTACACAGAAATGGCACAAAAGCTTAGAGATAAAGCAATCGACCAATATCACTGTGTTAAGTTTGAAGCATGTTGTGAAAATGATTTTGAAATAGCGTTGTCTTACTGGAACAGCCTCGAAGATATTCAACGCTGGCAACAAGATGCTGAACATTTAGTTGCCCAACACTTAGGTAAAGAAAAATGGTACCAGCATTTTAATATCGAAATCTGCAAAATCGAACGGACTTACTCAAGTACAAATATAGATTGTGAATAAGCGAGAACTTATCCACAATTTTAAAACGGCTGAATACAATTTCAGCCGTTTTTTCAATTCTTAAAATTGATATCGTAATGTAAAGGTCACATTACGAGGTGCGCCATACACCATCAAATTATCGCCAATGCCAGTATAGTATTTTTTGTCAAAAATATTATTCAAATTGATCTGAGCTTTAATATTTGAATCTATATCATAGCCAAGCATTAAATTTGCTAAAGCATAGGCATCCTGGGTGATGCGTTTGTCACCATCTCCTGTATAAAACTTACTCTTGTAATTTACACCGCCGCCAATACTCCATTTATCTAACTTATATTTGGTGAATAAATTGGCGTTAGTTCTTGAAGACATTGTTTGCACTTCATTACCCTGAGCATCTTTGGCATTGAAATGAGCAATACCAAAACTTAAATTCCAGTTATTGGCAATTTCTCCATCTAACTCAAATTCAACACCTTTGCTTTCGACACCATCAGCACTACGGTACGCTTTTTCTGTTGTTGGTGTTCCATCTGGACTCAGTATAAAACTTCCTGTTTCTTCTGCAACATTATCTTGCTTGGTTTGGAATACCGATAAAGCAGCATTCAGCTTTCCATTTAAGAACTCCCCTTTTAAACCTGTCTCATAACTTTTACCTTCTCGTGGATCAAGGTACTGCTTATCTATATCTCGTTTATCTTCTGGTTTAAAAATACTGGTATAACTCGCATACCAAGAATACTGATCAAGAAAATCAAAAACTAAACCTGCATATGGAGTTACTTCATTTTTGAATTTTCTATTTCCTACACCATCATCACTCTCATATTTCCAGTTTGATAACCGTATGCCTGTAATTAATTTCAAAGGCTCAGCTAAGCTAAATTTACCTGCCAAATAAGCGCCTGTTTGAGTCGTTTTATTAGGAACTTGATAGACATTGTTATTTTGAATCGATCCTAATAACGGTACATTTGGATGATCAAAATCAAGTACCGCATCTGATGCAATTTGAGGATTACCTGAATACCATGTGTCTTTTTGTGCTTGGTTATACATAAAACCTGCCACAATTTCTTGCTCTAAACCACCAATAGAAAAGGGAGCAGAAAGATAAGTATCAATATTATTTTCTTTCGTCTTAGTGGCATCAGACCAAGTCATTAATGTACCTTTACTGGTATTTGTAGTTTTATCGAAACTCCCCCACAAATAGAGCAATGCAGTATCTTGTTTTACTTCACGATATGCATAATTCACATGCAAATTCAAATCATTGAATAGATTTTGTTTCAAGGTTGCAAAGGCTGTGGTGGTGTCCGTATTCCAATAAGTCCAATCAGAAGTTACTGTTTTGGATCGATCAAAATCAACGCGTTGACCATTACTATCAAATGCTGGTAATCCGCCCCACCGTACTCCATCACGCTCTAAGTTTTGATAACCTGCCCCAACAGAGACATAGGTTTTGTCGCTGATATCAGCATCAACCACCCCATATACAACATTATTATTTTTCTCATACCCTTTCATAAAAGAGTCAGTGTCTTCGTGCTTTACCACGACACGACCACGAACTGTTCCATCCGTATTCAATGGTGTAGAAATATCTGCCGAGCTCGTCCATGCATTCCATGAACCCAAAGAAGTACTTACCTGCCCAGTTAGTTCTTTCGCATTAGCATGCTTTCGAATCATATTGATAGCTATTGCTGGGTTACCAGCACCAGTCATTAAACCGTTTGCCCCTTTGACCAACTCTACGCGATCATACATTGTTAAATCAGGATCATTTGCTTCCATCCCCACATTACTGGGAACACCATCAAATAAATAATAGTCAACATCAAAGCCTCGCGCTGTAGGATATTGACGCTCATCCCATTGGTTAACTGACACACCTGTGACATTATTTAATAGATCCTGAAAAGAACTGATATTGGCATCATCCAAATACTCACGAGTTAAAACCTTAACGGATTGTGGCGTTTCACGAAGCGATAGACTCAACTTAGTCGCTGTATTTGCACTCTTGGCCGTATAAC
This sequence comes from Acinetobacter sp. GWC1_38_13, assembly GCF_001767535.1. Taxonomy (NCBI): domain Bacteria; kingdom Pseudomonadati; phylum Pseudomonadota; class Gammaproteobacteria; order Moraxellales; family Moraxellaceae; genus Acinetobacter; species Acinetobacter sp. GWC1_38_13. The sequence goes on from NZ_MELG01000081.1 coordinate 14,410, forward strand.
TTTGAGTTCCCTCTGTAACTGAGGATTGATCATCTTGTGCTTTGAGGCTAATCGTAGGTAGTGCAACTGTCGATGAAGAGGTGCTGGTTTCTGCAGAGGCAAATGAAGGAAGTAATATCGCCATCGCCAATATAAGAGGATGGGCTTTAAAAGATTGAAAAGTCTGAGATTGATGCATGGGAAATTTCCTTATGCAAAGATATGAGATTTAAAATGCATGCGCCGATCTCCCCCAGAGCATTTACTTTTCAGCACAGGAGCGCATACAAAACAATTAAAAACACAATGCAAATGATAATTATTTTTATTATCAATTCAAGTTTTATTTATGAAATGTAATAGCGTGTTGTAAAAAAAGAAAAATGAATAACAACAAAAAAAGCTATCTAATTGTATTAAATAGCTTTTGATAAATGATTTATTTTTTTAAAATCAATGCACTTCAAACTCAGCATCCACGGGATCAAAACGCCAAGTCCGAATGATACGTAATTCAGAAATATCCTTCTTCATCGTTGAATCAAATGCACCAAAAGGGGCTCCACGGCGCACTGAAGCCTTAGCTGCTTCATCTAAAATAGAATGTCCCGAACTCTCAATTAAACGAATTGCACGTATCCCACCCTGTGAGTTCAGAATAACCATTAATCTAACTTCACCCGATAACCGCTGTTGTTTAGCAGCATCTGGGTAATAGCGATTTCCGTACAGCTCAACTTTTTGGCGGAATTTATCTAGATACGCAGCAGAAGCATCCTGTTTAGCTTGAATACCATCTACCGTTTTAATCCGTTGTTTACGGCTAAAATTTTGTTGTCGTTGTAAATACTGAGCTTCAAGACTAGCAACCATGGCAGCTTTTGCTTGGAACTGACTTTGTAAATCCTCTAAGGCTTTTTTACGCTCGCTTTGTTCTGCCTGTTTCTGCCAGCTTAATACGGTCATTAAAACTTTTTCTTCAAATTTTAACTCGCGCTTTTGCTGAATTTTTTCTAAGCTTTCAAACTCAGTTTCACCAGTAGTCGCATCAGCCTGCATCGGTGAAGGCATATCACTCGACATGCGATGTGCTTCTCGAAACTCACCTGAACCCTTTTGATCAGCTTGAGCGAGAAAATCAGCATTTTCTACTTTATCAGTACTAGGGCGAATTGAAACTGCGATTTCCTTTGTGGAGGTATCGGATGGAGTTGGCATAGTAAACTGTACCGCAAGCACAGCCAAATGCAGAAGCAATGCTAAAATCACAGCCCCTACAAAAATTGAGTCTTGCCACCAATGAGATGACAACTCCGAACGAAAATTTATTTTATTCCACATGGCATCTTAGCGGCAAAAATTGCCTCATCCCCAACGGCAAAGCCGTATAAAAAGCCGAACCAGTATTCAAAATTTTACAAAAATATGATCCACTTATAGTTACAGTGTATCCATACCATCATTTTATGAAAATGTAGCAATTAATTTTGCTACACTGCAAGTCAGAAATTTATTTTTATTTTTTAGTTATTACAAAGATCGTGGCATTGCTATCTAAAACAATTCACTTTCTGGAACAACTTTTATGCAAACGCTAATTTCATCTGTTGTTAAACGTCTACGTAAAGTTTACCAAAAAGCCGAAGAATTCATCGAAGAAGAAAGAGAGTTTTCGCTTTCACAAGTATTTGTGAACGCGACGATGGAGCGTTATGTCACCGAAAAAGTTGAAATCATTAAAGACCTGCATGCTGATTTATATGATGGCTGGTTAAGACTGTACTCGACGATAGACGTCAAAGGTCTACATACCACCCTTTCTGTTGATTTAAAGCTGTTGCAGATGGAAATGAATAAAGATGTTCAACTTATGGTTTTTGAGCAAATCAGTAACACTCAAGTGATTGAGGCGAGTTTCAAAAACATTTTCCAAAAATGGGGCTTTCATCTTGCGATTTGGTATTACCAAAAGTTTCGTGAGGCAGATCCTTTAGGGAAAATTTTAGAACACTTTGAAGTCGTAACCGTAAAAGATGATTTACTTTATCTAGATTTAAATCGCTGGTTTAGTAAAAAGCCAAGTATTATTGAGACCCTGAGTAAGGTGCATGTAAATCGTGCACGTGTCCGACCAGCAGAATTAATTGTTTGGGGAAATGTGAATCTTACAGCGATCCTCTCCCCATCCAATGAATTTGATGAGGAAGATGATTTAGATATTAGCGAAGTTACTCCAATCCAGCAAAAAGACTCAAAAAGATAATTCTAAACACCCTGTGGCAGCATGTTATTTATACTCTGCCACAGAAAACTCCAACTTCATGATTAATACGAAAAATTAACAAGCGCTCAGTAAAAAACCTGATCTTTTCTTCATAATCTACAGGCATAATAACAACAAATCGTAATGATATCTGGATGATCCCATCAAATGCTCATCCAAAGGACACAATGCTATGACAAACAAATTTACTAAGTTTTTGAGTATTGCAACGGTAACTTCTGCAACACTTGCTTGTGCAAGCTTCTTTAGCCATGCCTATGCAATGGCGCCATTCCAAGCGAGCTATCAATTTAGTTATAACAACAAGAATTTGGGTTCAGCAACTCGTACATTATCTCAGCAAGGCAACAACTGGACCTATAAATTTGTTGCTAAAGCGGGTGGTATTGCTTCTGCATCTGAAACCAGTCAATTTGCTTTCTCAGATAACAAAATCACTTCACAAAAGTTCAGTCGTACCAGTAAAATTTTAGTGCACAACAACACGATGAATATTAACTTCAATCCAACTGCTAAAGTGATTAACACCCAAAAAGATGACAAGAAACGTTCTTTTGCTTGGCAAGCTGGTGTTTTGGACGAGTTAAATGCTGAGTTACAAGTTCGTGAAGATTTAAAAAACGGCAATACCTTGCAACCACGTTATTATATTTCGGATGCGAAAGGTGTCGATGAGCGACGTTTTATTAAACAAGGCACTGAAAGTATTAAAACCAGTTATGGGACATTTAATACGATCAAAGTCGTATTACAACACAGCAAACCTGAACGCAATACCGTATTTTGGTTAGCTCCAAAATTAGATTATCTTCCTGTAAAAGTGACACATAATGATGGTAAATCATCCTATGGACTATTATTGACTGGCTATTCGGGCAAAACCAATTAACCATCTGGTCAATTTTAGCTTGCAATTTTTTGGATGCTTTTTAAAATATGCCTTTGCTTGAAAAAGCATCCGTTTAGAGGATTCTCCCGTGTACGCTTTAGAACAGAAAATCTTAAATGAAGGTATCGTTCTATCTGATCAAGTATTGAAAGTTGACGCTTTCTTAAATCACCAAATCGATCCTGTGTTAATGCAACAGATTGGTAAAGAGTTTGCTGCGCGTTTTAAAGATGCAGGCATTACTAAGATTATTACCATTGAAGCATCTGGGATTGCACCTGCGATCATGGCAGGTTTAGAGCTTGGTGTTCCTGTGATTTTTGCTCGTAAATACCAGTCATTGACTTTAAAAGATGATCTTTATCGTTCTAAAGTGTTCTCATTCACTAAGCAGACTGAAAGCACAATTGCTATTTCAAACAAGCATCTTAATTCAACTGATAAAGCGTTGGTTATTGATGACTTCTTGGCGAATGGTCAAGCTGCATTAGGTTTAATCGATCTTATTCATCAAGCAAATGCTGAAGTTGTAGGCGTGGGTATCGTGATTGAAAAATCATTCCAACCAGGTCGAGATGTATTACTTGAAAAAGGTTATCGCGTGGAATCTTTAGCACGTGTTAAATCCCTTGCTGATGGCAAAGTAACCTTTGTTACTGAATAAAGATGACTAGAAACAAAGAGCGCTTATAGAGCGCTCTTTGTATTTTTAAAGAATAGAAATATTATAAGCAGGAATAATCAAGTATCATTCCCTATCAAAGATGTTGAGCAGGTTAAGCTGTTTAACATGTAAGTTCACAAACGATTTTAGAGAGCGTTATGCGTACATATTTAGACCTTTTACAACATATCCTAGACAATGGCGGTGACAAGGGTGACCGTACAGGTACAGGTACACGTTCTGTATTTGGTCATCAAATGCGTTTTGATCTTTCTAAAGGTTTTCCATTACTAACCACTAAGAAAGTTCACTTTCGTTCAATTGTAATTGAGCTTCTTTGGTTTCTCAAAGGTGATACTAACGTTCAATATCTCAAAGACAATAAAGTCACTATTTGGGATGAATGGGCAACTGCTGAGCAAACAGCTCGCTTCGGTCGACCTGAAGGTGAGCTTGGTCCTGTATATGGGCATCAGTGGCGTAACTTTGGTGCTAGCCAAAATGAAGATGGTAGTTACCAACAAAATGGTTTTGACCAAATTAAATGGCTCGTCAATGAAATCAAAACCAATCCGAATTCACGTCGCTTAATCGTTTCGGGCTGGAATCCAAATGAGGCAGGTAAGGTTGCTTTACCACCTTGTCATACTCTGTTCCAATTTTTTGTACATGATAACAAACTCTCCTGCCAACTTTATCAACGTAGTGCAGATGTATTTTTAGGTGTGCCATTTAATATTGCTAGCTATGCCCTACTCACCCATATGATTGCACAAGTCTGTGGTTTAGATGTTGGGGACTTTGTTTGGACTGGTGGTGATACACACTTATATGCAAACCACTTTGAGCAAGCCAAATTACAACTTACTCGTGAACCGTTACCGTTATGTCAGTTAAAGCTCAATCCTGATGTCAAAGATATTTTCGACTTTAAGTTTGAAGACATCGAAATCGTAGGATACGAATCACATCCAGCAATTAAAGCACCTGTAGCAGTTTAACGATAAGTGAGATCAAGAAAATGGCATGGCAAGGTATCGAAGTTGTTCACGTTGTCGCAATGGATAAGAACAACTGTATCGGCAAAGGCAATGCATTGCCTTGGCATATCTCTGCTGATCTAAAACATTTCAAAGCGATTACTCAAGGTGGCGTTGTCATCATGGGTCGTAAAACTTTAGAGTCTATGGGTCGCCCGCTACCTAATCGTGTGAATTGGGTGATTACTCGTGATCCATCATGGCAATTTGAAGGTGTAAAGGTCGCTCATAGCATTGAAGATGCCTTAAATGAAGCACTTACAGACGTACAACATTCTGAAAAAGCGTCTTTATTTATTATTGGTGGTGGAGAGATTTTCACTCAAACCCTCAACATCGCTGATCGTCTAGAATTGACTCATGTTGATTTAGATGTACAAGGTGATGCACATTACCCGAAAATCTCTGAGGATTTCCAAAAAGTAAACTCAGAACATCATCAAGATGAAAAATCGCTGGTTAAGTTTGAGTTTGCGACCTATCAAAAATAAATAATGGATCGCACAGGACTATGCAGAATATTGGATCACGTGAGTTTTTTCTCGCTTTAGGAATAGGTCTGCTCCATAGTCTTTTCACCTTATTTGTGGTCCTGTCTAGCGTGTGGTTATGTCTTGCACTTTGGATCCAACAGCCTCTTGGTTCAGTCTTCAGTCGTATTGTGATTGTGGTCTGGACCATTTTTGCTTTAAGTCTAATTGGTGTATACGTTAGTGGTCATCTTTTCAGCCGTCGCACAGATATCATTATTTACTGCCTTGCATTTGCTTGTTCATTGATCTGGTATTTTTCCATTCAAGCGAAACAAGACCGCGAATGGGATCCTGAAGTTGCACAGCAGCTTTACTATGAAAAACAAGGTGATCTTGTCCATTTGCATAATATTCGGAACTTTAGCTGGCATACAGATGGAACCTATGAAATACACTGGGAAGATCGCAAAATAGATTTAAATAAAATCACAGGTGTTAATGTCATTACTTCCTACTGGATGGGTCCACAGATTGCACACACCCTAGTAAGTTTTGATTTTTCAGATCAAAAACCTCTGGTTTTCTCAATTGAAATCCGAAAAGAAAAAGGCGAAGAATTCTCTGCTGTGGGAGGTTTTTTCCGAAAATATGAACTTAGCCTAGTTGCATCAGATGAAAAAGATATTGTGTATACACGCAGTAACGTTCGTCATGAGCAAGTGTATTTATTTCCAATCAAAATGCCCGCAGATCAACGTAAGGCATTATTTATAGAGTATTTACATAAGGCAGATGAATTACGAGCAGAAGCAAAATGGTACAATACTTTAACCAGTAACTGTACTACGCTGGTATTTGATATGGCTCAAGCAATTAATCCCCAACAATTACCTAAAGATTATCGATTGCTTGCCTCTGGATACTTACCTAATTACTTATATGATCTCGAAGTGCTCAACCAAAATTACAGCTTAAAAGATTGGTATCGTTTAACACATATTAATCCTCGTGCTGAGCAATTTGATCAACAAATGGATCAAAGTAGTGAAAATTTCTCAAAAATAATCCGTTTAGGTATTCCAACAGCAGATTAGATTACATACCGACACGAAATCCACAGCCATTCTTCATTTTTTCAATTCGTAATTAAAATAAAATATTCACATGAATGAGGAAATAAAATCATGTTAAAACCATTTCTCATCAGCCTAGGTTTAGCAACTACAGCCATCGTGAATGCATGCGCTACGACAACATCATTAAACTCAACTCAAACGCTTGATCATAGCACTTGGGTTGCAACACAAATTCAAGGCACACAACTTGCTTCAAGTAATAATCCTCATAGCCCACATATTCAATTTGAAAGTTCAACTCAAAGCTTTAGTAGATCAGATGGTTGCAACCGAATTCGCGGTTCATTTAAAACTGAAAATAATCAATTAAAACTTGGACCTGTCATGTCAACCAAAATGGCTTGTATAGGCGATAATGCTGCTATTTCACGCCAATATTTAGATGCTTTATCGCAAACACAACGTTACAGTTTGAAGGCGAATACTTTGCAACTACTCGATCAATCTGGAAAGGTACTGATTCAATTTAACTCATCAGCGCACATACACCATTAAATCTAATTCACCCCATAAAAAGTACAGACTTAACTGACTCTTAGGGCTTTACTTTTTTTTGGGTTCGTTTACTTTAGTAGCATTCTTAAAATAAAAATTGGGGAGTTACATGCAACAAGCTTTATTTGGCGGTGGTTGTTTTTGGTGTGTAGAAGCTGTTTTTCTACAACTTAAAGGTGTTGAAAAAGTCGTGAGTGGCTACGCCGGTGGTCATATTGCAAACCCAAGTTATGAACAAGTATGCCAAGGTGATACTCAACATGCTGAAGTCGTGCAAATTGACTTTGATGAACAGCAAATCAGTTATAGTGATTTATTAAATGTATTTTTTGCCACACATGATCCAACAACATTAAATCGTCAAGGGAATGATATTGGTACGCAATATCGCTCTGTCATCTATTATTTTAATGATGATCAAAAAGCACAAGCACAGCAAATGATTGAAAACCTAATCAGTGAGGGTTTAAATATTGTTACAGAGCTAAGCCCCGTGCCAACGTTCTACCCAGCTGAAGATTATCATCAAAATTTTTATGCGCGCAATCCTTCACAAGGTTACTGCAATTTTAGCATTCCCCCAAAGCTCTCTAAACTACGCTGTAAGTTTACTGAGCTTCTTAAAACAGAATAGACATAAAAAAAGCAACTCGATGAGTTGCTTTTTTAAATCCTAAATCATTTTAATTTTCACTGACAAAGGCAATATCACTCAAACCTGCTTCACTAGCACGCGACATCACCTGAGCAACCGTATCATATTTCGACTCTTTATCTGCACGCAGTTGAACCGTAGGTTTTTGTTCAGCCTGCCCCGCTTCTTGGAAGCGCTTTTCTAGCTCTTCTAAACTTATTATCTGAGCATCCCAAGCAACTTCGCCATTTTGATTAATGCTAATGGTGATGGCTTTCGGCGGTGGATCAATAATTTCAGCCGTGGTTTTTGGCAAGCTTAATGGAATTGATGGGTTAGCAACCGTTGCTGTGACTAAGAAAATAATCATCAATACCAACATAATGTCGATCAGAGGAATGAGATTCATCTCATTCATACCACTGTCGTGGTCTTCACCCAATTGGAAACCCATTTTAAGCTTGACCTCCAACTAAACTTTGTTGAGTCGCTTTAGCTTCGGTTTTCGTCGTGCTTTCTTGTTGCAACATCGTATCGATCAATAAACTATGTGCCTGATCTTGTAAGTCATGTGCTAAACCACGATTGAAACGTACACAGATGTTATAAGCAAGTACCGCAGGAATTGCAACTGCAAGACCAAGACCCGTCATAATCAATGCCTCACCCACTGGTGTTGCTACTTGAGCTAAACCTGCTTGACCGCTCTTACCGACAGCAACAAGCGCGTGGAAGATTCCCCAGACTGTACCAAACAAACCAACGAATGGTGCGATCGAAGCAATGGTACCCAATACAGATACGCCCTTTTCCGCTTGAGACTTTTCAGCAGAAATTTGACGCAACAATGCTTGCTCAGCAACCGCTTTACGTTGTTCAAACGTCAATGGTTGTAGTTTAGATTTGAGCGACGTCAAAGCTTGAGCAAGTTGAGCATAAGCCTGTTGTTTTAATTGGCGAGTTCCCATTAAACGTAGAATAAAAATCGTCCACGTTGCAATCGACATTGCTAAAAGGATGAAATACAGAGTTTTACTTACTGCATCTGCATGTTGCCAATAAACTGAAAAGTTCATATACGAACTCCTGATTTAATCTGTCACAAGGACTCAAATTGATTAAGGATTAAACTCAAACGGTTGCTCTGTTTTAATCGGGTAAGCAACGCCATTTTCCATATACGGTTTAAATTTAGCATTTCGCACTGCACGTAATGCTTTTTCATCTAAATTCGGTAAGCCACTACTACGGGTAATACGTGCCGTAGTCACTCGACCTTTCTCATCAGCTTCAATATACACCGTAATCAAACGAGTCTGATTTTCTAAATCTCTCGGGGTAAATGAAACTTTTGGCGAACGACTCCATTGAATACCAGCACCTCCAATTGAAACACGCTTTGGTGATGGGTCAGCCGCAGGTTGTGGCTTCACAACTTCTTGAACAGGTTGAGGCTTTTCAACCACTTTTTCTGTTACGACAGTACTGACAACTTTCGTTTCAATCTTAGGTTCGACTTTCGGTTCTGTTTTCTGAATCACTTGTTTTGGTGTTTCAGTTTTGACTTGCTGAACTTTTTCAACTTTTTTAGGCGGTGGAGGTAAAGGTTTATCAACAACCTTGACTTCTTTAAACTCTTTTTTAGGTTCAGGTTTTGGTTGTTCTTTCGGTTTAGGTAATTCAGGCTGTGTGACTTCTTTAATTTTAACAAACTTTACTTTTAAAGGCTCTTTTTCGATTGGTCGCAGTTCAATCGTTTTCATGTGACTCACCGCCCACAAAACGCCAGCGTGTCCAATCGCAACTGCAACAAGAGCAGCGATGACTTTCTTTTTCATCGAATAAGGTGCGTTGAATGTAGCAGGAGATTGACTCATAAGAATCTAAGTACCTAATAGATGATGATACTTTCGAAAAAGCGATTTCAATCATCGGATAGAACAATAAAAGTGCCGTAATAATAAATGAGAAGTGTTTTCATTTGCAACTATTTTTTTGTGAATCTGCCGATTAGCTCACGACAAGCCAACAAAATCAATGTTATAACATTACAATAAATACATAAAAAAAAGCACGCGTTTATGCATGCTTTATTTTTTTAATTTATTTATTGAAAAACAACGGTTTTGTTGCCATCAACAATAATACGGTCTTCTAAATGCCATTTGACCGCTCGTGCCAACACGTTACGTTCAACGTCTTCACCAAGCTCACGTAATTGTTCCACGTTATAATCATGGCTTACACGTTCAACGTCCTGCTCAATGATTGGTCCCTGATCAAGATCAGCTGTTACATAATGCGCAGTTGCTCCAATCAGTTTCACTCCTTTCTCATATGCTTGTTTATATGGGTTTGCGCCCACGAAAGCAGGTAAGAATGAATGATGAATATTGATAATCTTCATTTCCCATTGAGCAACAAAATCTTCGCTTAAGATCTGCATATAACGGGCTAAGATTAATAAATCGTTGCCCTGCATCATGTCATTGATCTGTGCATAAGCTTCAACTTTATTGTCTTTATTCACTGGCACAACGTGAAATGGGATACCAAAGTTTTCAACAGCATCACGCAAATCAGGATGGTTTGAAATGACTTGAGTAATTTCACATGGCAATGATCCACGTGCATGACGCCATAAAAGCTCTAATAAAGCATGATCAACTTTTGAAACCAAAATACCAACTTTCTTCAATTCATTTACAAAAGTCAGTTTCCACTGCATTTCATAACGCTCAGCAACGTTAGCAGCAAAGGTTTGCATCAAGGCTTCTTTACGAGATTGCAAATGATCAAGTTCAAATTCAACACGCATAAAATAACGTCCGCCCTGAGCTTCTGTCGCGTATTGATCAAGTGCGGTAATGTTTGCTCCCTGATGATACAAAAAGCTCGATACAGCTTGCACGATTCCCGGCTTGTCTTCACAAGTAATCAGTAAACGTGCTGTATTGGCAGTGGTCGTGTTCATGTGGTTAATATCACTTATTCAAATCAAATTAAAATCAAGCCGAGCATTCTAGCTCTTTTTTGCGTCTGACTAAATACCTGATCACGACTCATCGTCATTTTTAAGGTTGGATAAACTTGCAAACAAATCGGATGGACCAAGTGACCGGAGCAACTGTTCATAAGTTTGACGACTTTCACCCATTAAATATGGTCCTTCTAAAAACACCATCTGTCTCAATGCTTGCCAAACCCACTTTTCTTCTAAGTGTGTGTTATCACTGATATGCCCAGACATGTACAAGAAGTTAGTCCAGTTGGTAAGAACGATCCACAAGTTAATAATCAATGCCTCAATTTCAGAATCGGTCATCTTCATCAGACCAGCATCCACAAAGGCACGATAAATCTTTTGACCTTGTTGCATCACTTGCCCTGCAAATCGCGGGTAGATTTTTCTAAAGTCTTCGTTATTTTCTACAAGATGATAAACATCACGATGAATAAAGCGATAAGCCCAAAGTTGGTTGCTCAACACCTGAAAATAACTAATTTTATCGTTTGCATTGAGTGGACGATCAACGGGTAAGGCTAACATTTCCAATGTCTCAGCCTGATATTGCTGAGCCAACTCTTTGATAATTTCTTGTTTATTACGAAAGTGATAATACAAGTTGCCAGGGCTAATCCCCAGCTCAGCCGCAATATGATTGGTTGTAACCGAACGCTCTCCACGCTCATTAAACAACTGCAAACTGATTTGCAAAATTCTATCTTTAGTTTTGTTCGGTTTAGCGTGCGACATCGTTTTTAACCATCTATAACATTATCAATAGGTTATAAAGCAAACTCATAAAGCGACTTGACACTTTAGAGTATTTACTCTAAAAATTAAAAAATAATAAGCTTTATTTTGGTCCACTCCTATGAACAGTCAAACAAAAACAACCGCTATGACACCTCATGTTGATGTAAAACGGCTACATGATTTGCTTGATCAGCAAAAAGCAGCTTACCAACGCCATCCTGTACCAAGTGCCAAAGAACGTATTGAACGTTTGGCTCGACTTAAAAATATCTTGGTAAAATATCAAGATCAATTTGCTAACGCAATTAATCAAGATTATGGCAATCGTGCGGTAATGGAAACCAAAATTGGTGAAGTTCTTACATGTTTGGAACACATCAAATATTACAGCAAGAATTTAACAGAATGGATGAAACCATCTAAGCGTCATATCAGCATGTTACACCAACCAGCAAAAGGTTGGGTAGAATATCAACCATTGGGCGTGATCGGCGTTATTGCGCCATGGAACTATCCATTATTGCTTTCAGTTGGTCCTTTGATTTGTGCATTGGCAGCGGGTAACCATGCCATGATCAAAATCTCAAGTGCATCATCAAACTTTGGTTATGTTCTTGAAAATGCTTTAGCAGAGGCATTTCCACAAGAGTTGGTTGCTGTTGTAAATGGTGGCGGTGTTATTTCTGATGCTTTCAGCCATCTACCATTTGATAAAATGATTTTCACAGGTTCTACGTCTGTTGGTAAAACAGTGATGGCGGCTGCAGCTGAAAATCTAGTTCCTGTGATATTAGAACTTGGCGGTAAATCACCGGCTCTTGTTCATTCAGCAATGAACATTCGTGATGTAGCTCAACGTATCGCTGTTGGTAAACTTTGGAATGCGGGTCAAACTTGTGTTGCTCCAGACTATATATTCTTACCTAAGGGCAAGACTGAAGACTTTACAAAGCACTATAACGACTTTGTAAATACAATGTACCCAAACCTTCGTGATAATAAAGATTACACCTCTATTATCAATGACAAGCAGTACAATCGTCTGCAAAGCTACTTAGAAGATGCACGTGACCAAGGCGCAACAATTGTTGAGTTGAATACGAAAAATGAATCTTTAACTGACGTTCGCAAGATTGCTCCAACATTGGTTACTGGTGTAACAACTGAAATGCAAATCATGAAGAATGAAATCTTCGGTCCAATCTTACCTGTTCTAGAATATGAACATATTGAAGATGCGATTCAGTTCATCAATAACCATCCACGTCCATTGGCATTCTATTATTTTGATATTGATAGTGCTCGTGCTGAATACGTAGCAAGTCGCACGCACTCTGGGCATTTTGGTATTAACCAAACACTGACCCACGTTGCACAGGATGATCTTCCATTTGGTGGCGTTGGTGCATCAGGTATGGGCAAATATCATGGTAAAGAAGGTTTCTTTAGCTTCTCTCATGAACGTTCAGTCATGTCGAATCCTGTAAGCCCTAAACTTTATAGCTTGAAGTTCATCCTTCCACCGTATAATAAAGCGATGCATAAAGTGCTTTTAAAAACACTATTCCGCTAAGCTGATCAAGGCATGATCTATCACACTAGATCATGCCCTGTTTTTACCAAATTCGCTTGTCTTTTAATCGTATTTTTGGTATAAAACGCCCCTTGAATGATTTCATCCGTTTACTTGAATGGCTAGTTGCACGAAACGGTGCTGTATAAACTAGCAATGGAGTTCACCATGTCTAAGGTTTGCCAAGTTACCGGCAAGCGTCCTATCGTTGGTAACAACGTATCGCACGCAAACAACAAAACCAAACGCCGGTTCGAGCCGAACCTGCACCACCACCGTTTTTGGTTAGAAAGCGAAAAGCGTTTTGTACGTCTTCGTTTAACCACTAAAGGTATGCGTATTATTGATAAATTGGGTATCGAGAAAGTTGTTGCTGATCTCCGTGCTCAAGGTCAAAAGATCTAAGGAGTCTGAACAATGCGTGATAAGATTCGCCTCGTTTCTACAGCTGGTACAGGTTATTTCTATACCACTACTAAAAACAAACGTACTATGCCGGAAAAAATGGAAATCAAAAAATTTGATCCAAAAATCCGTCAACACGTAATTTTCAAAGAAGCTAAAATTAAATAATTTTAGTTCTTTAAAAAAAAACGACTTCTCATGAAGTCGTTTTTTTTACTTTAAATTTCCTATCTTTTAAGATTTCTTTCTCTCACTGTATAAATGCGCTAGGCTTTAGAAAATGTTACAGCAATTTACATGATTTTTTTTGATAAATAAAAAAATTATCATCAACAAATTCGATTTTAATTGCTAAAATTTTAAGCTACTTGCTTTGGCATTTTTTATGCTTATTTTATTTTGACCTTAACCGCAACGATTAAGGAGCTTCGATGCCACATGATGTTGATTTAATCATATTACTTGCTGTTGGCTTTGGTATGGCTCTTATTTTTGGCTATATCGCAGCACGTTTACGCCTACCTCCTTTGATCGGTTATTTAATTGCGGGCATTATCATTAGCCCAAATACACCAGGTATCGTCGGTGACATTCATCTAGCCAACCAGCTTGCAGAGCTAGGTGTTATGTTTTTGATGTTTGGTGTAGGAATGCACTTCTCCCTTAACGATCTATTACAAGTCCGTCGTATTGCTTTACCTGGGGCTATTCTTCAAATCGCTGTCGCTACCCTCTTAGGTATGGGAGTTTCAATGCTCTGGGGCTGGGGTTTTGGCTCAGCACTCATTTTTGGTTTAAGTCTTTCCTGTGCCAGTACGGTTGTATTATTAAAAGCCCTAGGGGATCGTGGTTTACTTGATTCTGTTAATGGAAAAATTGCTGTCGGTTGGCTATTGGTTGAAGACCTTGTCATGGTCTTGGCTTTAGTATTGTTACCTGCAACTGCGGTTTTACTGGGCGGGCATGCATTACCCAACACAGATCCATCTCAAAGTATTTGGGTCACGATTGGTATTACTTTACTAAAAGTCACAGGCTTTATTGCATTTATGTTGATCATCGGCAAACGACTTGTTCCGATGATCATGCAGTTTGTCGCTCGTTTGGGTTCTCGTGAGTTATTTACGCTTACTGTAGTTGCTGCTGCAGTTTCAATTGCATATGGCTCTTATGCTGTATTTGGCGTTTCTATGGCACTCGGTGCGTTCTTTGCGGGAATGGTGGTTAAAGAGTCTGACTTTAGCCATCGTGCTGAAGAAGAAACCCTTCCGCTACGTGAAATCTTTTCGATTCTATTTTTTGTTTCCGTTGGAATGCTCTTTGATCCAAGAATATTGGTCGAAGAACCACTCCATATCTTAGCTGTCGTCGCAATCATCATGGTCGGTAAAACATTAGCTGCCATGGCATTGGTTTTATTCTTCCGTTATCCAATCAATACTGCATTGACTGTCGGTGCAAGTTTGGCACAAATCGGAGAATTCTCTTTCATTTTAGCGACGCTAGGTTTAGCTCTAGGATTACTTACACCTGAGGCGCAAAACCTAATTCTTGCAGGTGCATTATTTTCAATTACACTTAATTCTTTTGTGTTTTCTGCAATTGAACCTGCACAACGCTGGATTCGTGAGCGCTCACATTTAGCCCGTCTACTAGAGCGTAGTGGTGACCCATTAGCAATGTTACCTGACGAAGTTGATCAGTCCTATCTTCGTGATCAGGTGGTAATCATTGGCTATGGTGGTGTTGGACGTCGTATCAGTGAAAATCTGATTGAGCAGAACATCAAAGTCGTTATTGCTGAAGAAAATCGTGAGATTGTTGAGAAGTTACGTGCTAGTGGTATTGCAGCCGTGAGTGGTGAAGCCACTGAACCAAATGTATTGATCCAAGCACATATTCAACATGCACGTTTATTGGTGATTTCACCCATGGATATCCTCGACATCCATCGAATTGTCGATATTTCAAAACAGCTAAATCCAGAGATACAGGTATTAATCTGTGCCGAGAGTAAGGAAGAAGCCGCTGTTATCCGTGAGGAAAATATTGGTGAGGTATTCTACGCAAAAGAAGAAATGGCAAAGAATATGAGCCATCATATTTTGAATCAGATCGAGCTTGCGCATCAACCGAATGCTCATTGATTGTTTGGTCATATAAAAAAGCGTACTCAAGGTACGCTTTTTTATTATTAGCTTAAATGTTTAGGTTTTTCATCAACGACTTCGGCTTGCCACTGATTCATTTGTTTCTCTAATAAACCAAATAGAGCTGCTTGAATCATATGTTGTGCGACGAGAGGTGTTTGATCACCTAAGATCGCTTTTACTTCTTCACTGAACTGAATTTTTACAAGAGGTTCATTTTCTGAACCCGCATTACGTAAAGCAAGCTCACCACCTTCAAGTTGAACCAATTCAAGAATCGCTTCCTGACTACCAAATAATTCTTTTAACTGTTGCATAGACATCTATTTTCTCCATGATTCAACATGGTGGCAAAGCACCCTTGCACTTTACAATCTCACGTCTTACTTATATAGGTACGGCGTGCTTAGATTTCAAGTCAGTAACGATCTTGCTGGAGTTAGAATTCAACCATTTCATTACGAAAACCATCGATCAAATGACTCAATTCACGATGCCATTCTCGGAGAATCTTTGAATCTGGCAACCACGCTTGAGGACTTTGAGTGACTTTAATAATCAGGTTTGAAGATGTTTCACTTTCTGGCTCAGGAGAAGTTGGTTCAGGCGCGTATTGGCACATGCGATAAGCACGTTTTAACTCAGCAATGAACCCATCTTTGGCCAATTGCTGCAATACTGCAACCTCTGGAGAAACTTGACCTTTATCAGCCATGTGTTCTTCAATTGATTTAAATGTTGGTTGCATATCATTGAGACGATAATAGCGAACCAACTCTTGAAGAAAAGCCAAAATTGCACCATGCAAATGAAAAACTGCTGCTTCGCGATGTGCCTGTGCTTGTTGGATATTGTCAGTTTGCTCTGCTTGTTGACATGCGAGACGAGCAAAATAGAGTTTTTGATTGGTACGATCGGCATGATAGCGAGCAACACGAGACATAATAAATCCCTATCTTCATTTAAAACGAAAACTGATTGTAAAGCGTATTGGAGATGAAAAAAATAGCACTTATAGATTCAATTCAAGACGATAAAGTTTTCGTTTCGCAATTGCTTCAATTGGTTGCTTTAAAGGACGTACATTTGAAATAACCCAAGCGAAATATTCATCCGCCCAATCAGTTGCACAAGCTGCATCAATTTCTTGAGCCAACCAAGGATGTACTGACTCGATATCGATCAAAGCCACTACTTTGCCCATCTCTTCATCGCCATCATTATTCAAAAAGTGCGTATTCTCAACAATCACTAAATCTTTAAGCGGTAATTTCTCAGGTCGCCACGAGCGAACCTCTAAGGTCTTTATGCCTTGTACAATTCGCTCAGCATTTGGAGCAACAGTCGATAAGACTTGATATTGCTTTGTCATTAAGGATTAAGCTTTATCTTCAGCTATTTTTACACGAATCCCAAGACCTTTGAGTTTTAATGTATTTAGCCCTTTTACGGCTTTAATCGCTTCGCGTGGATTTGGCATTTCAACAAAACCAAAACCTTTGGATTTACCAGTCTCAGCATCTTTGACTACAACACAAGAATCGACTTTGCCATAAGCTTTGAATAAGTCGAGGATTTCTGCGTCTGTCACCAAACGATCTAAATTGCGAACTAAAATTTTCATGTTAAAACCTAGAGATGATTCACCATGAAGTGAATCAAAAGAAATGAATCACTCTAGTTTAATCGAAATCTATGCCAAAACCTAAATTGATTGTGCTTGAGCGAGCACGATTCGTTTGCCCATATGCACGAGGAATGTCACGATGAATTTGAATGTCCACTAAATGTTGAGGTAAATCATTTAGAAAGTAGCTTTCTATTTTTCTACCCAATTCATCATACTGATCTTGTGACCATAAATTTAAATTTTGTTTGGTTAAAATCAACTCATTTTCTGCACGCGTCAATGCGACATACAAAACACGCCTCTCCTCTTCGACATCATCAAAATCCCCCTGCGCCCGTGCATGTGGATATTGATTTGGAGATACATGTGGAACATAACAAACCTTTTGTTCAGCTCCTTTTGCAGAGTGAATCGTAATCAAAGTCACTAAGTCTTGATCGGGTGTCTTATCAATTTCTGATATCGAAATTGGGTCAAGTACATATTCTTCTAAAAATTCACCAAGTGAATGATGCTTACGTGCTAATTGTTTCACCAAATCAAAATCTTTGACTCTGCGTGACCAATCTTTGGTTTTGTAGTTATTTTCTAATTGCTCATTTAAAGCATCCAAAGCTAAGCCGATACAAGCTTCTACATGCTGCTGTAATACATCTAATTGCATCAAGATCAAAATCGCTTTTTGTGGCACTTTGCCATGTCGTTCTAATCGCTGACAACGTGCTTCGATATCAGGCAACTGAATGAGCTCTTGCGCTAATTTACTTGCCCCAACATCACCTACACCATCCCAAAGCGTCAAAAAGCGCATCCAAGCTAAATCATCCTGTGGATTGACACTGACGCGAAGCAAACTTAAAACATCTTTGACATGAGCGGATTCAAGCAACTTTACGCCACCGATAAATCGATAAGGAATATTCGCCGCAATCAAAGCCCCTTCCAAATACCGCCCGCTAAAACCTGAACGTAATAGAATCATATGCTCTGCCCAAGCAGCACCCTGCGAATGCCGTTGATTTAGATCTTGAACAATCCAATTGGCTTCTTCAAACTCATTACTCAGGATATGCAATTGTGGTTTTAAACCCTTTCCTCGATAGGCTTGTAAATGCTTGTCATAATCAATTTGGCTTTGCTCAAGTAACCAATTGGATAAATCTAAAATACCTTGGGTCGAACGATAATTCATTTCTAAAGTCAACACTTCAGCATCTGGTACACGCTCTTTAAAGTGATGAATATTTTCAAAATCTGCACCACGAAAACCATAAATAGATTGAGCATCATCACCAACACAGAATAATTTCACCTTACCTACCAAAGGCTGCAATAAAGCCCATTGCAGTGGATTAGTATCCTGCATTTCATCGACTAACAATGCTGAACAGAAACCCGTCACCCACTTCACCAACTCAGGTGAGTTTTGTAAATGCACCGCCACAATCGAAAGAATGTCGTCATAATCGAGGAAATTACGCTCTTGCTTGCGCTGCTCATAGGCTTTCATCAACTCGGCGATTTGCGACTTATACTCTACAGCTTGCGGTAATTGCTCGAATAAAGCATCAGATAATTTGGTTTTCGTGTTCCGTGCATAAGAATATAAATCACATAATTCAGCAGCTTTTGGCAACACATTACCTTTATCCTTACCACGCAATAAGCGGAACATCAGCAATTGATCATCTCGATCAATGATACTGAATTGTGTCAAACCAAAAGCGCGTGGATTACGGCGCAAAAGATACATACAAAAGGTATGAAATGTTGAGGCACGTAAACCTTTGGATTGTGCCCCCATATGTTGTTCAACTCGCGTAACAATCTCACTGGCAGCTCGCCGAGTAAACGTTAAAATTTGGATCTGCTGTGCAGGTAAACCTTGATCAATTAAATATGCTGCTCTAGCTACAATCGTTTTGGTTTTTCCACAACCCGCCCCTGCTAAAACTAAACAGTTATGCGCAATCGTAGTGGCTGCTTGTTTTTGTTGAGGGTTGAGTTCATCAATTAGCTTGGCGAGCGTCATAAAATTGGTCAATCAGAAATGAAGTGCTATTTTAGCAGACTAAAACTGCATCGCGGTTTTCTACTACCAAAACAAAAAGAGCATGTATCAACATGCTCTCAATATTTCAATAATTGTCGAATGTTAAATCACAGTTGAACTGTGTGGGAGCTGTTTGATTGCACTTGCAAAAGTTAAATAATTAATCCCTTGAAAAAGGATATCAATCGCGAGAAACATACCAAGTACCCAAAATGGTGAATCAGGTGACGATAGAATGAGAATACCTGTTAAAAGTGTTAATACACCAGAAAACAACACCCATCCCCAACCTGAGATCGGTCTTAAAATAAAGGCATTAACACTACGTATAATTCCAGCAATAATCAATGCGATTGCCAATAAATTGGTCAAAACCACTGCTGTAATCACGGGCGTAGTAAAAGCGAAATAACCAGCTGCAATATACAAAACGCCGAATAATGCCCACAACCACCGTGTCCCACCCTGAAAGACCATAAATGCAGCGATAAAATGTAAAATACCGCCGAGCATCATAAGGACACCAAAAAGAAGGACCGCTGATAATGTTGCAAAAGGCAGTGCAGCTAAAAGAACTAAACCAAAAATAACCAATAAGACACCTAATAACAGATACCATTTACGATCAGCGTGTAGCTGATTGCGAATCAGATCGTTACCCACCGTTTTCATCATTATTTACTCTTTTATCATCAATGTTATAGCTCTATTTTGAGCGTGTTCCATACACGATATTGTATAAAGCATGTTGAGAAATAATGACCGAATGTCAGGAAATCACGCTTTTTATTACATTGATCTTTTTATTTGATTGGTATGGATAAGTCAGAACTTATCCACAGATTATTGAACCCATCCTATCTCTTTTGCTGTGAGCAGACTAATAACTGTTTGTTCTAAATCATCAGGCATTTTACTTTTTTGCTCTGATAAAGGGATTCTCCCCCCCATAATTTCGGCTTCAGTTTGAGGATATAGGGGTCTTTTCTCGTATTGAGCATAGCCAATTGGAAAAAGTGGTTCGCCATTGGCTAAATTATATTTATCCGTAGCACCAAAACCATGAAGCAACTCATGTACGAGCACAACATTATTCTGTCTTTCTTGCTTATGAGCTGCGAATAAATTGACTGAACCAATACGACCTCGCTCAAGCGCAGTAGAGTGTTTTAACTCTTTTGTATTTTTTGGATCATAATAATTCAAATACAAAGTTAAACTTGGAGAACCATCTATTGATTCATGTTGTTTCCAAGCATAGAAACGAAACTTTAAACTCCACAATATATTATTGATAACACTTAGTTGTTCAGGTGTCTTAGGTGGTATTTGTTGTAATTCACGTCCTATCTGAACCATAAAATAACTGCTTTTCCCACGATATTGTTGACTATTTTTTTCTAAATACTGTTTGACCTCATAGAAATCATCTAGCTGTAATTCTTGGATATATTTTTGAGTAGAGGGTAAGCCATCAGCATTGATGGGATGTAGCAGAATATTGATCGGTTGGTTCCAGTCTTGGTTTTGATCACGATACGCATTAATTGCTACAATCAATAAAACAACTAAAAGACATGCAACCCTAATATTTTTCCACATTGAAGCTCTATTTCTGTTCGCCTGTTGTCGTGCCATTTTTTTTCTTCTTTTTTAAATACATTTGACTATCTTCTATCTTAGTTTCAAATAAATTTAACATTTTTATTAAACCAGATAATTTTGCACGACCATAATTTCTAGAGTCAAAATCAGGTTTAACTGCTGTAATATATTGTCCAACTATTGATAAATTAGCCCATCCATTATCTTCTGTATTATCTTTCACAGCTTTATAAATTAAATTTAGTGTTGCTCTATCAATAACAGAAGTATCTCGCTTATCATCAGAGTTGATTGTTGTCTCACTAAGAACAGTCTCATCTTTTTGAACAGCATTTTGTTTATTATTTTGTTTAACAGTTAGATCATTAGGTTCGAAATTAGGTTCAATATTACTAACAACTCGTTCTTGCTCTTCAATTAAATTTTCTACATAAATAAATTTATCGCAGGCGCGAATAAATGCTTCAGGTGTTTTACTACGTCCAAAACCATAAACAATTAAACCACTTTCTCGAATTCTTGAAGCTAATGGAGTAAAATCACTATCACTGGATACAATGCAAAAACCATCTAGTGCACCACTATAAAGTAAATCCATCGCATC
>NZ_MELG01000081.1:35819-38022 GCF_001767535.1 Acinetobacter sp. GWC1_38_13
TGTATAAGCAAATTGCTGTACTGGCGTTATAGCGTGAGGTAATAACACATCACGCCATTTTTTCAAAGTGTCACTACTCCAATCACCGTATACTCGTTTTACGCTAGCAATACCATATTTAGCAATTTCTTCTAAAATGGATTCAACTGAATTGACCGAAGAGTTATCAGCATCAATCAATACCGCAAGCTTCTTCGGTTTTAACTCCATTTAAGCTTCAACCCATTTTCCATTCTGGAATACTAGACTCCACTTGGTTTGTTTACCTTCCGCAGTTTCTGAACCAACATACTGCTCTTGATTCTTACGGCTAAATTTAACAACTGTCGGATTACCTTCAGGATCAGTATCAGGAGCTTGCAGCAAGAATTGATATTTTGGATCAAGTTGTTCAGCTACGCTACGTAATTCAGATACTTTTGGTGCACGCGTTTCACGAATTTTCGGGAATTTACTTGCAGCCAAGAATAAACCAGCAGCGCCATCACGCAAGACAAAGAAGTCATCATGCTTCGTTGAACGTAGATGCTCCATTTTGATTGGGTCTACGCGTGGTGGAGCAGGTTGACCACTCTTGAGTACCTTACGAGTATTGTCACAGCTAGTACATGCGAAATATGGACCAAAACGACCCGTTTTAAGCTGCATCTCACCATCACATTTATCGCATGGGATAGTCGGGCCATCATAACCCTTGATCTTGAATTCGCCTTCTTCGACTTCATAACCATCGCAATCAGGGTTGTTACCACAAACATGTAATTTGCGACCACCATCCACGACATAGCTGTCCATCGCAGTACCACATTTTGGACAACGGTGTTTTGACATCAAATCAGCAGTTTCAGCACCATCATCATCTGATAACGCAGCTAAAGATTCGACTGGCGTAAGGTTTAAAGTACCTTTACAGCGTTCTTTCGGTGGCAGGTTGTAACCTGAACAACCCAAGAATACCCCTGTCGTCCCTGTACGAATTTGCATTGGACGAGAACATTCAGGACAAGCAACATCAGCTACTTCAATAGGCTGATTGCGACGCATACCGTCTTCGCCTTGAGCATTGGTCAGGCGCTTTTTGAAGTCACCGTAGAATGTATCTAATAGCTCTTTCCAGTTACGCTCACCTGTCGCGACTTTATCCAGCTGACCTTCCAAATCTGCAGTAAAGGCATAGTTCATCAAATTATTAAAACTTTCATCGAGACGATCCGTCACGATTTCGCCCATTTTCTCAGCAAAGAGACGGCGATTTTCAAGTTTCACATAACCACGTTCTTGAATGGTTGAAATGATCGCTGCATAAGTAGAAGGTCGACCAATGCCTTTCTTCTCTAATTCTTTAACTAAAGATGCTTCAGTAAAACGTGCAGGTGGTTTAGTAAAGTGTTGACTCGGATCAAGTTTTTCTAATTTGAGTACTTCACCTACTTTTACAGCAGGTAACAATACATCATCATCAGATTTATTCGCACCGCGAACTTTGGTAAAACCATCAAAAACAAGGGTACGACCTTTGGCCTTTAATTCAACATTTGCAGCTTCAACAGTTAAGGTTGAAGACAAATATTCAGCAGGTGTCATTTGGCAAGCCACAAATTGACGCCAAATCAAATCATACAAACGTTGTGCATCACGTTCTACACCAGCAAGTTTATCGCCAGTGAGTGCTACATCGGAAGGACGAATTGCCTCATGGGCTTCTTGTGCCCCTGCTTTATTGCCATAACGATTTGGTTGTGCAGGCAAATACTTGTCACCAAAGTTTTGCTGGATATGGTTACGAACCATATTCACGGCATCATCGCTCAAGAAAGTTGAGTCAGTACGCATATACGTAATAAAACCACCTTCATACAATCGTTGCGCTAACATCATGGTTTTCTTAACAGAGAAACCTAAACGCGTACTTGCTGCTTGCTGTAAAGTTGAAGTGATATAAGGTGCGCTTGGATTTACCTTTGTCGGTTTATCTTCACGCAACGCAACTTTATATTCAGCATCTTTCAAAACACTTAATAGTGCATCTGTTTCAGCTTTATTCTTGAGCTTAAGTGTCTTGCCAGCTTGTTTAACAGCTTCTAGACGAATGTCTTCTTTTTTAGACATCGTATCAGCAAACACTTGCCAATATTCTTCTGGAACAAAGGCACGAATTTCACGTTCACGTTCAACCACAAGTTTTACAGCAACAGACTGAACA